>CAYFQS010000115.1:0-9823 GCA_964345245.1 uncultured Planctomycetaceae bacterium
TGACGTTTTGGGCGGTGTGGGGGTTGTTTTCGGAGATGCCGAGGAGACCCCGGGTAGGTAGCGGCGGGCTGACGTATCACATCCTGACCGCCAATTCGACTCCCGGCCCCTGTTTCCCGTCCTTTTCTCCGTCCGGGCTCATCCCTTCGTTTTCCGCGGCAGAGTCAGACTGGCATGGCGCAGCACTTTGCTCCGCCACATCCGCCTCCCGACGACAGCCAACAGGTACGTCGCGCCGGCGACCTGGATCACTGTTGCCCCGGCGGGAAGCTCGGGGCCGTAGCTCAAAGCAATGCCGCTGACCGTGAACCCGAAGCACAAGACGGACGAAGCGAGCATGGCGATCCACAATCGCTGCGCGAATTGCAGAGCTGTCGCGGCAGGCAGTGTCAGCAGAGCAATCACCATGATCAACCCTACCACTTGGGTCAGCAGGACAACGGTCAGAGAGATCAATACAAGAAGCAAGGTGTGATAGATCCCGACACGAATGCCACGCAGCCGCGCGAGTTCGGGCTGGAAGCTGATTACAAGAAACTTGTCGTAGAACAGCAGCATCAGCGTGACGATGACCGCGTCCAGCAAGGCCATGTGCCCGAGGTCGGACACGCCAATCATCAGGATATTGCCGAAGAGATAGCTCATCAGATCTTCGTAGTACCCCGGCGTGGCCGTGATAAAACTGATTCCAACCGCCATCCCGATGGCCCAAATGGCCGACAGTACGGTATCCTCGCGTTGCCGGCCCGAAACGGTGACGGCCGCGATGATCACTGCCGCGAGCACCGCCGCGATGGTCGCGCCGAGCAACGGGGTCATCCATTCCACGCCGTGAACGCGTTGCAGGTAATGCGCCGCCCCCATGCCCGCGAGGACGCTGTGCGCAATGGCACCGGCGACGTACGTTGTCCGCCGCACGACGACGAAGCTTCCGATCACGCCACACGCGACCGACGCCAGCAGGCCGCCCAGGATAGCGTACTGAAGGAACGCGTGTTCCAGGAGGTGCTCCCAGAACAGTCTCATGGCGGGACCTCCTCGCCGTGACACGGTTCACGCACGGCATCCCTCGGGTCGAGGACGTGACAGTCCGGCCCATGCTTAAGCACGGCCATGTCGCCTCGGTGAAACGCGTGAAGCTCGTTCTCGGAGAGCTTGTCCGGGCGAGCAAGGGACGCCGTTCGGTTGATACACGCCACGTGTGACGCATGGCGCGTCACCACATTCAGGTTGTGCGAGACGACGACGATCGTCATGTGTTCGTTCAGATCGCGCAGAAGGTCATAGATCTCGTGCTCGGCCGTCGTATCCACGTTGGCGGTGGGCTCGTCGAGAAGCAGCAATTCCGGGTCAGCCACCAACGCCTGCGCGATCAGCACACGCTGACGCTCCCCGCCGGACAGGTGCGCCAAGGAGCGATGGTTCAGATGCTCCAGGCGCACGCGTTCCAGTGCTTCGGTCGCTTTGGCGCGGTCACCTCGCCGGTAGGGCCCCAGCCAGTGACGGTCCGCCCGCCCCATGAGCACCACATCCATGGCGCTCACCGGGAATGCCGGATCGAAACCGAGATGCTGCGCGACGTATCCGATGCTGTGTCGGCGACGTTCTGGTGCATCGCCGAAAACATGCACCGTGCCGCGCCGCGGCTTCAAGAGGCCCAGCCCCAACTTCACAAGCGTTGTCTTGCCGCCCCCGTTGGGTCCGACCACAGCCACCAGACTCTTGTCCGGCACCGACAGGTCAACGTTGTGCAAGACCTCCTGACGCTCATAGGCGAAGCAAACGTCTTTGAACTGCAGTGCGGCAGTGTCGCTCATTGCGGAACCTCGCTCATTCCTGCTTCTGCAGTGCCTCACGGACCATTGCCGCCACGCGTTCCAGATTGCCCACATAGTCGCGTGCGAGTGGGTCGATCGCCACCACCACGCCATCAATCGCCTCGGCGATGCGCTCGGCTGAACTCCTGTCGAACTGCGGCTGAACAAAGATCACGCGCACTCCTTGGTCCGTGGCCATTTCGATCATCCGGGCAAGTTGTCGGCCGGTCGGCTCCTTGCCTTCGCTCTCGATGGGCTCCTGCTCAAGTCCATAGGCATCGGCGAAGTATCCCCAAGCCGGGTGAAAGACCATGAAAGTCTTGCCCTTGATCGGAGCTAGCGCCTCAGCGAGGTCGGTGTCGAGCGCGTCCAGATCATGCAGGAAGGCCGCAAGGTTCGCCTCATAGGTCGCCTCGCCCGCCGGGTCCATTTCGATCAACCCCTCGGCGATGGTGCGTGCCTGAACCTTGACGAGCCGGGGATTGAGCCAGATGTGGGGATCATTCCCACGAAGCGTAATCCCCCTGCGTGTATCGATGATACGAAGCCCCTCCGTCGCGCCTTCGACCTTTGGGACGAAGGTGTTCTCAAATGGAACGCCGATGCGGAAGAAGAGCTTCGCCTCGGACAGGTCCGCCATCTGTCGCGGCGTGGGCTCGTAGGTCGCGGGGCTGCTGCCCGGTGTCACCAGGGCCTGCACCTCGACACGATCGCCGCCGATCCGCTCGACGAAATACTCCTGCGGCAGGATGCTGGTGAAGACCGTAATCTTGCCCGAGCCATGACTGACCTCATCTTCCTCGCCGCAGCCCGCAGCCGCGGTAATACCAACGACCGGCATCATGCACAACGCAAGTCGGATGATAACACCCGTGATCTCAATCACTCGCATTCCGAAGCTCCTATGTCGGCAACACGGTTCATCTGTGGTGGCCCTCCAATTCAACCTGTAATTGCTGTAATGCCTTTGCTGCTCCCTACTGACGGCGGCGATAAGTTCGATCTTGCCCGAACTTCTCGCCATGCTGCGGCACGATTGCGGTCTGTTAGAGCTGGGTGGGATTGGGGACGTCGCCGTACACCGCCCGCGGGTCGAAGGTTTTGGCATCCTCGGTAAATCGCAGTGGTTGGCCGGCCTGCTCGCCACAGGGTACAACCCGGTAGAAACACGAGCGATAGCCCACGTGGCAACTGGCCCCGCCTTGGACGTCCACGCGAAGCCAGATGCAATCCTGATCGTCATCGATGCGCATCTCGCGGACGCACTGCACCAGGCCGCTTGTCGCGCCCTTGTGCCACAAACATTCCCGGCTGCGGCTCCAGTACACCGCTTCGCCCAGCTTGATCGTCTGAGTCAGCGCTTCGGCGTTCATGTAGGCGTGCATCAGCACTTCGCCGGAGCCGAAGTCCGTGGTGACCACGGGAATCAGTCCGTGCTCATCGAACTTGGGAGCGAGCTCGACGCCTTCCTCGACCTGCTCAATGCTCTGTCGTTGTGAAAACGGTGAATCATTCACTTGCTTGTTCTCCTGGACGCATCAACGTTTGATCGCCCGACTGCGGCGACCGCCTGTCATTCATCGTTGGCACTGATCACATTCGGCCCTTTGCCCGCGCGTTTCTCGTAGTAGCCGTCGCCTGCCCGGACATACTTGGTCAGGCCGTGCGCTTCGACGTTGCTGTCGGATAGTTGCTGCCTCGCTCCGGCTTCCGACCACTGCCCAGCGATGTTGGGGGGCTGAATCACCCGCCGCACCGGCTGCCCCGTCGTGGGATGCTTGGTCAGCGGCGCATCGGACATCTTCTGTATCACCTCAAATACCTCGCCGACCTCGCCGTCTGCCAGCACGACCTCATACACATAGATCGGCATCACGGCTGCTCCGATCTGACATCGGTCGATCCGGCGGGCAAGTGGCTGTGGTCGTGATGATCATCACAGCAGTCACATCCTGATTCACACATGCAGGGCATCTCCGATCGCTGTTCAACCACAGCATCGGCGGGCGTTGAACCGACATCGGCTGAAGCAGCCTGACACAGTTCACCCCACGTATGGATCGATTCGGATTGGCAGTGGCGTACGACCAGGCTTTGGCCGTTGTTTGGGCAGAAGTATTCATAACGGGGCATATGGGCGTCTCCTAGGTCTGGTGTCACACAGGTGTTGTTCACGTGGTCGCTGGCTGCGGCGGTTCCCAATTCGGCAGCGGGTCTTCGAACTGTCGCCAGTGTTCCGGGCCAGCCGCCATCTCGGCGTCGGTGACCAGTGCCGCATCGAGATTCGCCTCGATCTGCTCACGGTTCATCTCGACGCCGATGAACACGATCTCCTGCCGGCAGTCGCCGACCTCGTCGTCCCAGAGTTCGTCGATCCACTCGCGAGTTTCCGGGTCTTCTGGCCAGCGATCCTTGCCCACCGCCGCAAACCAGTAGCCGGCGCGGTCGATCTGAAGCGACGAACCGGCCTGCGACCACACGCCGCAGTAGTGGGGCCGGGAGGCGACCCAGAGGTAACCTTTCGACCGGATCACACCGTTCATGCCGGATTCAATGGCATTCATCAATCGCTTGGGATGAAACGGTCGGCGACGTCGGTAGACAAAGCTGCCGATCCCGTACTCTTCGGTTTCAGGAATGTGCTCGCCGTTGAGTTCCTTGATCCAGCCGGGCATCAACGATGCTTGCTCCTCGTCGAAAAGGCCCGTGCCTACGACCTGGTTCAGGTCAAGCTGCCCGCGCGAGGTCCGCACGAGGCGAGCATCAGGATTCACATGATGGACAATGCCCTCTAACCGCTCGACTTCTGCGGAATCGACCAGGTCACACTTGTTGATCACGATCACGTTGGCGAACTCGATCTGATCGGTCAGCAGGTCGACGATCGTGCGTTCGTCGTCCTCGCTCATGCCCAGGTCCCGGTCGCGCAGGTCCTGACGGCTGTCAAAGTCACGCAGAAAGTTGGCGGCATCCACAACGGTGACCATCGTGTCGATGGCGGCGATGTCGCCGAGCGATCGGTCGTTCTCATCGCGAAACGAAAACGTCGCGGCCACCGGCATGGGCTCAGCGATCCCGGTCGCCTCGATCAGCAGGTGATCGAACCGGCCTTCCTGCGCCAACCGATTCACCTCGACCATCAGGTCTTCTCGCAGGGTGCAGCAGATGCAGCCGTTGGTCATTTCGACCATCTTCTCGTCAGTACGGGACAGCTTCGCGCCGCCATCGCGGACCAGGGACGCGTCGATATTGACTTCCGACATGTCGTTGACGATGACCGCGACCCTCAAGCCCTCGCGATTGTTCAGAACATGGTTGAGCAAGGTTGTCTTGCCTGCCCCGAGAAAGCCGGAGAGAACAGTCACTGGAAGTTCAGAGTTTTGCATCGGATGGGATCTTTCGTGCTATGCGTTTGAAGGACTTCTTATCCAGCGATGCGTCCAATCACCGGATTGGATTCAACAGCGGGAATCGGCTGTACACGTCGGGTCCTGTTCGTGCCCCGGCCGGTCCGATCCCGTTCCATCTCCTCAAGCACCGGCAGGTCTTCGCCTTCACGAATCAGGCGCGCCGAATTAAATACAACAACAACCGAGCTCAAGCCGTGCGCAATCGCAGCCACAAGCGGCGTGATATAACCAAGACTCAGCATGACGAGCATGGTGGCGATATAGAGCATGATAAATATAATGTTTTGTCGAATCACGCGGGTGGTTGCGCGTGAGAGACGAATGAGAAACGGCAAACGATTGAGCTGACTGTTCATCAAAGCGATGGAGGCGGCATTGATGGCCACGTCCGACCCCGCCGCCCCCATGGCGATGGACAAATCGGCGGCCGCCAGCGCCGGGCCGTCGTTGACGCCGTCGCCGATGACGGCAACGGTGTGGCCACGCTCTTTCAACTGCCGGACGATCTCGAGTTTGTCGCCGGGCAGCGCCTCCGCGATCATCCCCGTAAGATCGAGCGACTCGGCGATGCCGTCCGCAGGACCACGACGATCCCCCGTAACCATCATTCGCTGTTGGACCCCAAGTTCCCGCAAGTCATCAAGCACGGCGCCGGCCCCCGTCCGTGTTTGATCGGCCAATCCGACCCAACCGACACAACGGCCCCTTTCCGCAAGCAACAGCACGCTCATGCTGCCCGCATCATCGAGCAGATCGGCCGGAATATAGACACCACATTCTCGCATCCAGGTTTCCCGGCCGGCCATCACATCGCGGCCGTTGAGTGTGCCGCGAACGCCGCGACCCGCCACTTCTTCAAAGCCGTCGACCGCCGACAAGTCGATCCTCGCTCGCTTCGACATGGCCACCACGGCATGCGCAATGGGGTGACGCGAATGTTGCTCAAGCGACCCCGACAATCGCAACAAGTCAGCCGGGTCGGTATCCACAACGGGATGCAGCCGTGTTACGGCAAGGTTGCCCGTGGTCAGCGTGCCGGTTTTGTCAAACACGATGGCGGTCAATTTCTGCGCGACTTCGATGTCGGTCACGTTTTTGATCAAGACGCCCAGGCGGGACGCGGCCGTCAACGCCGCCACCATCGCAACCGGGCCGGAAATGATGATTTCCATCGGGCACGCGATCAGAAGCAGACTGATGACCAAAGACATGTCTCGCGTGAAGAACAGCACGATCCCGGCAATACAGAGAACCATCGGCGTGTAGTGACCGGCAAAGCGCTCCAACATCTGCGTGCCGGGCGTCTTGTAGTTCGTTGCCTGGACGATGAGCGCCTGAACCTTTCCCAGCGTGCTCTGGGCAAGTGGCTTTTCAACCTCGATGTGCAGGATGCCGGTGAGGTTGATGCTGCCGGCGAACACCTGATCGGCAGCGGTCTTGTCGACCGGGTGAGACTCGCCGGTGATGTACTTTTCATCCAAGGAACTGAAGCCGGACAACACGCGACCATCGCAGGGAACCTGGTCACCCGGACGTACGAGCACGTGATCGCCGGTTTGCAGTTGTGTTGCGGAGACCTCCTTTTCAGCCCCGTCGTTCAGAAGGGTCGCACGCTTGGGGGAAATCCGGATCAATGACTCGATCGAGCGGCGTGCGCCGGCTGCGGTTCGATCGACAATAAGCGAGGCGAAATACATGAACAGAGCAATCGACCCCGCTTCCACGTATCGCGACGCGGCAAAAGACGCCAAAAATGCCAGCATCACCAATTCTTCGGTGTGTGCAGGCCCGTCGGACTTGAAACCCAGCATGGCCCGAAGCGTGTTCCATGTAACCGGGATGCCGAGCAGTATCGCCGCCAGCATCGCCAGCAGCGCGGGTTGCTCGGGTGTGTCGAACAACTGATACGCCAGAAGCGAGCACAGCAGCATCACCGTGCCGATCATGACCACGACCAACTGCGGATCGAGTCGGAGACGTTCGTCGCGGGCCGCTGCGTCCAGGCCGGCCTGGACGGTGGAATGGTCTTCATTCATCGGGTGTACGCCTCCTCAACTTGTGGGAACTGCATTGGCTGCATCGTCCGTAAAGGGTGACCTCGTGCTCGTCGACCTCGAAGCCGGGCGGCGCCAGCTTCCCGATACCCCCGGGACATCCGTGAATGTCGAACGCCTCCCCACACTCACGACAGAGGAAATGATGATGATCACCCCGGTCGGTCGGCTCGTAGCGCACATCATTGATGCCCAGTTCCACGGCCCGCACTTCAGCGGATTCCTGCAGCCGCTTGAGGTGCCGATAGACCGTCGCGATGCCCAGCGTCGGCACCTGGCGGGAAGCGAGTTCAAGGATTTCCATGGGACGTAGCGGACCGGGGGCGTCGCGAATGGCCTCAATGATGGCGCGGCGTTGACTGGTGTGTCTCGTGCTCATCGCGATGCTTCCTTTGTCCGTCGGATGCCGGATCGGATCTCGTTGACGTTGAATACGCCGGCGAAGACGACGGTGCAGACCAGCACGATCGCGCCGCCGCTGGAGACTGACAGGTAATATGAGCCATAGAGGCCGCAGATACCGCTGGCGCAGGCGATCACCGCGGCGATGATCATCATCGACACCAGTCGCTTTGACATCAGCCCTGCAGTTGCGACCGGCGCCACGAGCAACGCACTGGTGAGGACGACGCCGACCGCCTGAATCCCGGCAACCACCGCCAATGCCATGAGCACCAGCAGGATGTAGCGCCGACGATCGGGATTGAGGCCTGCCTTCTCGAACACGAGCTTCGCTTCCTGCAGCGCGACGCTGTCCTGCGGTGTGGGCTCACAGGTTCGCGAGCCACCATCGGGCCCGACAAGTGTTCGCACATGGACGTGCTTGCCGCCCACCTGGCGCGCGAATTCCAGGAGCATGCGAGAGGTCGCCACAACTTCCAGGCCTTGCCGCCGCCCCGACGTTTGCTCACGGCCGCATGCCGCGCAAAGCGGAGGGAGCCCCGACGCCATCAAGCATTGCAACAATCTTCGCATGATCGAGTTTCCAGCACTGCTGAATCAGACCGTCCCCCGGCAGCGACGGCCGAACCCGTTCGGCACAACGCGACTAATGATACCTGATTCTCGTTTCTCATCAAGTGGGGGCTCTCCCCGGCGATCAGGCGTAATCGTGAAGGCCCGCCCTCTGGAGGAAAAGTCGCCAGAATGGAACGGCATTTCCGCGTGTAAGCTTCTTGAAAGAATGAGCTTATGGCCATGATGGCCGGCGGAGCGCCGGTTGCGGGGCTCGGCTTCCAACTTGCAGGGCTTCGGGCAAGCTTTGACCTCACCCGGTTCGATGCGGCCCGGACGGTTGGCCACTTCGCGGGCGGCGATGCGAGCCGACGCGGTCCGGATCAGCGTTTCGGGAGCACGGCAGGTGCCGCCGGCCAGCTGCATCCATGACGTCAGTAGTTCCGGACAGGTGCCCACGAAAGTTGATCTGTCGCGGCTGCTTGTGGTGCTCCGCCGCGGCCTGGACGATCCTGAATCCCATGAGATCGTAACCTGGCAGGGCCGTCCACAGTTCCCGTTCAAGCATCTCGGGGCGCTTGCAGCGAAAATGCCCGGGATTGAAATGAGATTTGATCGAGCTGATATCGAGTTCGGCGTTCCATCGATACTTCTACAGTTCCGCAGTTACTTCTTTAGAACACTTCCTGAGTTCTGCGGGTCATCGGTCGAGGGATTTGGCTTGGGAGCCGACGACGACACCCCCCGGCTCGACAAGCACAGGCGGCACGACTTGGACTTGCGGCTCCGCGGCTGCGTTTTCGATACGATTCAGAAGTAGACGGACCAGCGAACGCCCGATTTCGTCGTTCTGCTTTTCCATGGTCAGGATCGGCCGGGTTTCGTCGAACTGCCGTTCCCAGCACAGCCACCAGTAATTGTCGTAACCGGCAAGCAGGACGTCTTCGTTGGGCCGACGATCCAGCATTTTCAGCGCTGAGGCCAGCGTACCGATCTGACCATCCGTCGTCGCCATAATCGCGTCCGGCACCGGCTCGCTTTTCATGGGCTTGATCAGAAAGCCCGCGACCTGCTGCACCCGGATATCGAAGACTTCGTGGTCCGGCCGGCCGTGTCCTCGCGGCAACAGATCGGGCAGGTGGACCGCCGGAACGCACTCCCCCGCCGCCTCAGCCATGGCCCGCTCATAGCCGCGGTCGCGTGCACGTTGCCAGCCACTTTTCACCCGATGCCCGTGCCAGACGCGAAGGATTCGCCGACACCCTCGACGCAACAGCTCTTGCGCCAGGTCATAAGCGCCGGATTCATGATCTGCCACGACGCGGTCGAACGGCGCGAATCGCTCGTCGGTACTTTGGACCGCCACCGGCACACCGGCGTCTTTCAGCCGACCCAGCAGTCTCAGCACCTCGTCCTCGATCTCATCGGCATGGTCGACGATCACCCCGCGCGGTGTTTCCCGAGCCAATTCCTCGGCCAGGTCGGAGGCGTTTTCCCGCGTGAGGCGCATGTGGATCGGGTGAATGCCGGATTCCACGAGCATATCGCAGGTACCGGCATCGACCGCCGGCTCAACCCCCAGATGACG
>CAYFQS010000116.1:0-5003 GCA_964345245.1 uncultured Planctomycetaceae bacterium
TTCGAAGATCTCTCCGACGCCCGTACGCTTCGTGGCCTCCGCCGAGCCACGGTCCGACGATTCGATCTGCTCATCCCCGCCATCGTCGAGGCGTGTGCGTGTTTTCACCAGCATCGCCGGCGGGACGTGCTGCTCGCCGCGGCCTGTCTGGCGCCTCGTTGTGATCGGCGTCTGTTGGATCAGCTACTTCAGCGCCGCGCTCCCGCCCACGGGGCCTTCGGCGAACTGCTCCGCCAGGCCGGCGACCGCGAAACCAGGCGGTCGCTGCTGTTCTTCGCCGCGTTTCCCGCTCTGCAGCCCTCTGTGACCCGGGCCCTGGGCAACGTCGCCATCGGCGCTCATCTCGACGACGTGCTCGCCATGGCGCATCTGACCGCCGTACCCGATGTCTGGTCCGTGGTGCGCCATATTCAACAGCCGCTGCACCTTGTGCCTGATCCGGCGCAGGCGAGTCGGATGCCCACCGCCGCGATGCGGGCGTTGCCTCGCTGGCTGCGGGCCCTGCATCTGCCGCGGGATCGACGGATTGAGGGATTGTCCACGGCGACCGCCGCGGATGACCCCGTCGCCCGGCTGCTCGCCCTGCGGGCGATCATGGCCGAGCACGAGCGCGGTGAGCCCGGCGCCGCCGAGCCCATCGCCGCGATGACCCGTGACGTCGATCCGGCCATCGCCGTCATCGCCTTGCGCCACCTGATGCGGCACGACTACGCCGATCTCTCCCGCTTGCTGCTCGGGCTTATCGATTCGCCTCACGACCGCGTGCGGTGGATCGCCGAACAGCGCGTCGGGCGGGTCGGGTTCGAACGCCTCTGGAGCGTCTGGCACCGGCTCGAACGACGCGCCCGACGGTCGGCCGGCCTCGCCCTGCTCAAGCTCGACCGAAACTTCCACCGACAACTTGCCCATCGCATGGCCGATCGCGATCCGGAGGTCCGCTTCCAGGCCGTGATGATGGCCCGCGAACTCGATCAGGAGACGTACTTCGAAAACGAATTGGGCGAGCTCGTCCGCGACGCCTCGACGCGCGTGGCCTCCGCGGCGGTGCGCGGGCTCGGGGCCATCGCCGACTCCGCCATCGCCGCCGATGTGATCGAGGCGGCCCTTGACCACACCGACGACCGCGTCCGGGGCAACGCCGTGGAAGCTCTCGAGCGGCTTGATCGGCTGAGCCACATCCGCGGCGAACTGCGGAAGCTTTCGGAAGGGCGGGGCAATCGCAGTCGGGCCAACGCGATCAGGGCGATGACGACCCTGCCCATGGACGAGGCCCTTGATGCCTTGCGGTCCATGCTCGCTGACGATGATCCCCGTCATCGCGTCAGCGCGCTATGGGTGGTCGAGCAGCTCGGCCTGCCCCAAGTCGCCCAGCGGTTGGTCGAAATGGCCCGAGACGATGCGGACGCCCACGTGCGCCGGCGGGCCCGGCGGGTCGCCCGTCACCTCGCCGACCGCCAAGGCGAGCGCCTCTCGTCCACGCCCGCAACCGCCGGCTGGCAGGAAGGTGATTCGTGATCGAGACTGCGGATATGCTCCGTGTGACTCTTGCCGTGCCGATCGAATGGCCGGACAAGACGTCGCTGCCGCTCGACATCCTCGGCTACATCATCGGCTCGCTCGCCATCGTCATCGCGATCCCGATGGTGTGGCGTGCGGTGCGGCGCTGGCGTCGTCGCCTCACCCCGATCCTGGTGTACTTTCATCTCGCCGGCCGGCTCGGACTCGCTTGGCCGCAGCGACTCTGGCTCCTGCGCCTCGCTCGTCGTGAGAACCTGCATCATCCGCTGACGCTGCTCGTCAGCGAGTCGACGCTTCGTCATCACGTCGATCATTACTGTGAATCGCAGTCGCCCGGGGCGGCTGACCGGGCGGGCCGCTACGCCGAGCAAGTTGCGTCTACCTTGTTCCGTGCCGATTGACGTGTGCGTCCACAAAGCCGCAACCGTTGATCCCACGCGGGCCCTTCGCAGAAGAAAAGCCCCAAGTCACGAGGACCTGGGGCTTTAAGCCAAGTGGAGGTGAGGGGATTCGAACCCCTGACCTCTTCCATGCCATGGAAGCGCTCTCCCAACTGAGCTACACCCCCTGGCGGTTGGCCGGCCATCGGATTGCACCGAGTATTCTAAATCCCTCGCCCGCCGCGTCAAGTGCGATTTATCGCACCACAAAGCCGCAACCGGTGGTTGCGCGGACTACTGTTTGACAATGTCCCATTGGCCGGTCCACCGAACCGGCGGCCGCCGACGGCGCGACCCGCCACATCCGCAAACAACGCGCGTTGGCGGCGTAACCACCGGTTGCGATTTTGTGGGGGGCCGGTTTTACCGGCCCTCGAGCAGGCGCTGGCCGAAGAAGTCGTTGAGTTCGGCGATGTCTTCGACCTTCCGCACCACCGCGGCGATGTCGTATTCCAGTCGCACGAACTCGATATGGTCCTCGTGCAGGATCGTGTAGCCGGCCCGGGGATCGCGGTCGCGCGGCTGGCCCACCGAGCCGACGTTGATCACCGCCTTCTCCCGCTCGTTGAACCGATACGTCATGTCCAGTTCGTTCGGCGGGTAGAAGTCCGGCTCGTTGGTGAACAGGCCCTGCACGTGCGTGTGGCCGACGAGGCAGACCTTGTCAAACCGCTCGAAAATCTGCTGCATCTTCGAGGGGGCGGTCACCACGTCGTCGGCGAAGATGTATTCGTTGATCGGCCGGCGGGGTGAGCCGTGGACGCACAGCCAGCCGTTGAGCGTCTCGCGAATCTTCAACTTCCCGAGGAAGCTCCACCGACGGGCCCGCTTCTCCGCGTCCGATTCGGTCTCGAATTGCCGGCGGGTCCAGAAGGCGGCCGCCTCGGCGCCGGTGTTGAAGTTGGTCGGTTCGTAGAGCACGGCGAAGTCGTGGTTGCCCATCAGCGACCACTGGCAACGATCGATCACGAGGTCGAGCACCTCGCGGGGATTCGGCCCGTAGCCGATGATGTCGCCGAGGCAGACGATGCGCTCGAGGCCACGTCCCTCGATGTCTTCGAGCACTGCGTTCAGTGCCTCGAGGTTGCCGTGGAGATCGGAGATCACCGCCAGGGGATACGATATCTCGCCATTGTCTGTCATGAGGTCGCGGCTATCGTAGTTTGGCCGGCGAGGAAGCGTCAAGGCGGGCCGGACCGGCGGAGACGCAGGGACAAAGAGATTGAACGACGGCGTGGTCCGGCGGCTTGCACTCCGTCTCTTCGTTTCTCACGCGATGTGTTTCTCGCCGTCGATCACCGGTTCACGAAGATGCTCTCGCCGCTGGTGAACTTGCGGTCGCCGGTGATGCAGTCTCGGATCACCGCGGCGACGTCCTCGGGGGCGAGGCACTGGTCGGCGGGAACCATCTTCTCGTCAAACATCCCGCGGAGCATCTCGGTCTCGACGGCGCCGGGGGCGACGCAGACGGCCTTGACGCCGATGTCCTTGCCTTCGCGGGCGGTCATCAGCGTGAACATGTTCACGCCGACCTTGGCCGCCGCGTAGAGGGCGAAGCCCGGCAGCGGATCGCGGGCGGCCATGGACGAGACGTTGACCACCATGCCCCGGCCCTGCTCCTTGAACACCGGCCACGCCGCCGTGGTGAGGTAGATCACCGATGAGAGATTGGTGTCGATCATCTTCCGCCAGAGGTCGGCCGTGGACTTCTCCAGGGCGGCGACCTGGGCGAAGCCGGCCACGTTGACCAGCGCGTCGAGCCGGCCGAACTCCTCCGTCGCCGCGTCGACCAGTTCCTCGGCCTGTTCGGCGTCGGTCACGTCCGCGGGCTTGGTGAGCACGGGGGGATCGTCGCCGACCTGCTCGGTGATCAGATCGGCCGTCTCTTTCAGTTTGGACTCCGTCCGTCCGGCGAGGACCACGGCGTAGTCCTGCTCGGCCAGAGCGACGGCGGCGGCCCGGCCGATCCCGCTGCCCCCTCCGGTGATCACGGCGACGTTCTGATTCGACATGCGATCGCTCCTTCATCTCGATGCGTGCGAGAGCATCATAGCATGATGCACCCCGGATCGAGGAGCGTCGAGCATCCCCGGCCCGCCTCGCTTCAGCGAGTGCGGGAAGCGCATCTCGGCCCGCCTCGCTTCAGCGAGTGCGGGAGGGTTGGCTGGTCGGTATGCGGCTCGCTGAAGCGAGCCGCGCCGGGACACTCAAAGCCCGGATGTGGGGGCGGCATTACGCCGCGACGATCCGCCGCCATTCGGGGCCGGCCTTGATTGTCTGGGCGGCGAGCTCGGCCGGGATCGGCCGGGCGAAGTGATAGCCCTGCGCGGAATCGCACTCCAGCCGCATCAGCATCGCGAGCTGACGTTCGTTCTCCACGCCTTCGGCCACCACCTCCATATTGAGCTGGTGGGCGAGGGTGATGACCGTCTCCACCACCGCGAGGGCGTACTCGTTGTTCTCGATGTCGCCGACGAAAGATCGATCGATCTTCACCGTGTCGATGGGCAGTCGGTGGAGACAACTCAGCGAGGAGTAGCCGGTGCCGAAGTCGTCCATGAGCAGGTGTACGCCGAGGTCGCGGATCTGCTGGAGGGTCCGGTGGGCGGTGTCGAGGTCGCCGAGCACCGCGCTTTCGGTGAGTTCCAGGCGGAGGTAGCGGGGATCGAGATCAAGGTTGTCGAGTGTGGCCGCGACGAGGTCGGCGAAGTCGCCACGACTGAGTTGTCGGCGGGAGACGTTCACGCAGATCGCGAAGTCGGTGTCGCGGCCGAGCGCGTCGCGCCACGCCACCGCCCGGCCGCCGGCTTCACGCAGGGCCCAGTAGCCGAGCAATTCGATGAGCCCGGTCGCCTCGGCGATGGGGATGAACTCGCCCGGCGAGATCCACCCGTGCTCGGGATGGGGCCAGCGCATCAGGGCTTCGACCCCCGCCACGCACATCGACCTGAGCGAGATGATCGGCTGGTAATGCAGCGTCAGCGCCTCGGCCTCCAGCGCCCGGCGCAGGTCGCGTTCGATTTCAAACCGCCGCACAATCGTCTC
>CAYFQS010000116.1:5103-9640 GCA_964345245.1 uncultured Planctomycetaceae bacterium
CCTCCAGCGCCCGGCGCAGGTCGCGTTCGATTTCAAACCGCCGCACAATCGTCTCGTGCATGTCGGGGGCGAAGAGCACGTTGCCGGCTCCGCCGGCCAGCTTGGCCCGGTGCAGGGCGGTGTCGACGTCGCGGAGCAGCGCCTCGGTGTCCTGCGGGTGTCGGCCGTCCACCGCCACGCCGATGCTCACTGTCTTCGTCACGTCATGGTCGCCGATGGAGTACGGTCGGCTGAGCACGTCTTGTATCCGGTCCGCGATCCGCAGTGCGTCCGTCTGGTCGGCGATGCC
The DNA here is from genome assembly GCA_964345245.1 of uncultured Planctomycetaceae bacterium. Taxonomy (GTDB): domain Bacteria; phylum Planctomycetota; class Phycisphaerae; order Phycisphaerales; family Zrk34; genus CAYFQS01. The sequence goes on from CAYFQS010000116.1 coordinate 5,393, forward strand.
CTGGGCGATCACGAGGAACACGTCCGTGCCGATGCGGGCCACCATGTCGTCGTGCACCACCGCATCCGACGCGCGCAGGCACTGGCGCAATCGCCGGGCGACCTGGTCGAGAAGCTGATCGCCGTATCGAAAACCAAGGCCTTCGTTGATGGTCCGGAAGTCGTCGACGTCGACGAGCAGCAGGGCGAAGTGGTATTCCGATTCCCGCAGTGATCGCTCGATGCAACCGCTGATCTTCTCGAGGGCGTGGGGCCGCGTAAGCAGGCCCGTGGTCTGGTCGCGATGGGGGAGCACGGAGGGCGAGGCCCCGGCGTGACACGGCAGGGGTTGGCCCGGCTGGGCGCAGTGCCCCATCGGGCCTTCGGCGGGCAGGGCGGCCTGGAAAGCGGCCTCCTGCGGGCTGTGCTGCGCTCGACTCTTCATCGCCAGCGCTTCCAGGGCCAGGCGAAGATCGGCCCCTGCCACCGGCCGCCGCATCACCAGTGTCGCCCCGGTCGGGAGCCCCGCGGAAACGGACTCAGAGTCGTGGTCGTCCGCCACGACCACGAAGTGTCCGGCCGGATCGGCGGCCAGCAGGTCGTCCCGGCCGGCGTGGCCGAGTTCCGCATCGAGCACGATCACGTCGAAGGGACGGTCGTTATCGAGCGCGTCACGGACCAGCGCCGGACCCGCGGCCAGGTCCGTCGCCCGGCGGATGGACGATGTGGGGGGCTCGACCCCGCCGACCTCGTCTCCGCCGCAGAGCGAATGGATTGTCCGCCAGAGCCCGGAATCCCTGGTCATGACCAGGATGCGCAGGTCGCATTCAGTGCTCGACGCGGTCCCCGTTGGTCGGCTGCCTCTACCAGGCATGAAACTTCTCGTCACAAGTATTCGCGGCCCCGAACCCACAACAGTCACCGTTAACAAAGACGGGTGCCGGCTCGACTGCTCTGTTAAAGTTTCGGCTGAATCCCGCCGCCAGTTGACCGCGGCGGTCAAAACATTACGTGTATCCCCTTATTCCGGCCCCGCTTTTTTGGCGATGCTTGGGGGCGCGACGGGCGAGACAACCGGCACGACCAGACTGGACCGCCGCTTGCGGTCTGCGCGTGAACCCGCCATCCTGTGGCGACCCGACGAGCGAACGGCCGTCGTGGGTGGCTCATCACGCTGAAAGGACCAGCCCCATGAAAACACGAGCCCTTGAGACCCGGCAGATTGTGCGGGCCAGCGTGCTGCGCGCCGCGCTGGTCGAGCAGGACGACGCCTCGGTGACGTTCCGAACGCAGGCCGTGGTCGCCGGCAAGAAGCAGCTCTCCTCCGCCGACTCGGAGATGGTCAATCAGCAGTCGAAAGCCGCGGTGGGGGACAAGGTCAACGGCGTACTGCGCCTGAGCTTCGCCGGCGACCACGTGCTGCGGGTGCAGTACGCCGAGGGCGATCAATTGCCCGAAGGCGAGACGCGCATGCTTGTCGGCCAGATGCCCGGACCGTCGAAGCTCGAGGTGGTCGACGGCGACCGACCCGTGGAGATTGCCGGGCAGAAGCCCGGTTGGCTGCAGGGCGAAACCAATGACGATGAGGCGGATAAGGGGCGCAGCGTTCACCTGCGCACCGCCGCTCTCGACGTGGGGGTGTCGCTCTACCCTTTCCGTGTCGAGGTCCGCGATCTCGAAGGCAAGCGCATCGCCGGATTCAGCGGGCCGGAGAAGGACAACTTCAGCAACTGGGACACGATCAACACGGGCATTTGCCGCACGCTCGAAGACGGCTCGCCCCTCGCCGCCGAAAACTTCGACCTCGCCCATGACGAGTGCATCTACGGGCTGGGCGAAAAATTCATCAAGCTCGACAAGACCGGCCAGACGATCGATCTGAACATGGTCGACGCCCTCGGCGTCACCACGCCCCGGAGCTATAAGAACATTCCGTTCTACGTCTCCACGCACGGCTACGGGGTGTTCTTCAACCACTCCTCGCTCATGACCTGCTGGGTCGGCTCGTCGAGCGCGGTGGACGTGCAGGTCGCCGCGGAGGACGACTTCCTCGATTACTTCGTGATCACCGGCAGTATCCGCGAGGTGTTCGATCGCTATACCGATCTGACGGGCAAGGGCGTCGTCCCGCCGAAGTGGACCTTTGGCTACTGGCAGAGCAAGATCAGTTACAAGTCGGCCGAAGAGACCCTCGAGATCGCCCGCAAGATGCGCGATCACGAAATCCCCTGCGACGTGATCCACCTCGATACGCACTGGTTCAAGGAAGACTGGTACTGCGACCTGGAGTTCGACCGCGAGCGGTTCCCCGATCCGGCGGATTACCTCAAGCAACTCGCGGGCATGGGGATCAAGGTCTCGCTCTGGCAGTTGCCGTACATCCCCGAGGGCTCGCAACTGTTCGACGACCTCAAGGCGGTGGACGGATTCGTGCGCAACGCCGACGGGCAGGTCTACGACGTCGGCATCTGCTTCACGCCGGGCTTCCAGGGCGTCGTCGGCGTCGTGGACTACACCAACCCCGAGGCGGTGCGGGTGCATCAGGACCACTTCCGCCGACTGTTCCGCATGGGCGTGAAGGTGATCAAGACCGACTTCGGCGAAGCCGCGCCCCTCGACGGCGTGTACCACGACGGCACGCCCGGCCACCGGGTCCACAACCTTTACCCGCTGCTCTACAACCGGGCCATCTTCGAGGTGACCAAAGAGGAGACGGGCGACGGCGTGGTGTGGGCCCGCTCCGCCTGGGCCGGCAATCAACGCTACCCCCTGCACTGGGGCGGCGACAACAGCCCCAACTACGCCAACATGCTCCCACAGATCGAGGGCGGGCTGTCGTTCGGGATGTCCGGCTTCCAGTTCTGGTCGCAGGACATCGGCGGGTTCTGCGGCACCACCAGCGATCACCTGCTCGTGCGCTGGATGCAACTCGGCATGTTCACCAGCCACAGCCGCATCCACGGCTTCGGCGACCGTGAAATCTACAACTACGCGCCCGAGACCATGCGCATCTGCCGCGAGTACATCCGCCTCCGCTATCGTCTCCTGCCGTACATCTTCGGGCAGGCGATGAAATGCCGCCGGCAGTCGGTGCCGATGATGCGCCCGCTCGTGGTCGACTATCAGCACGATCCGACGGTGTGGACCATGAGCGACGAGTTTCTCTTCGGCGACGACCTGCTCGTGGCTCCGATCTTCGACGACGGCTCCTCCCGCCGCGTCTACCTGCCCGAAGGCATCTGGAGCGACTGGTGGAGCGGCGAGCGATTCGTCGGCCACCAGTGGTACGAGATCGAAGCCGACCTCGAATCGATCCCGATCTTCGTCCGCGAAGGCGGACTCATTCCGATGGGCCCGGTGATGAATTACGTCGACGAATTGCCGACGGATCGGATCGACCTCGTGGTCGCCTTGTTCGAGGAGCCGGGCGAGAGCCGCTTCGACGTCCCGGTCAACGACGAGGTGATCCGCGTCGACTACCGATTCGACGAAGAAACGCACGTGCTGCGGATTCCTCGCAGCCGCGTGACGTTCGAAATCCAGACCCTCGGCGAAGGCGACGTGGAAGTCGTCAGCGAGTGATCGCCCCAAAGCCCCGGCCCGCCTCGCTTCAGCGAGTGCGGGGAACCGGCCCACGCGCCTCGCCGAACCGTGCCCGCGCCGGGGGAAACACTTCGTTCCTTCCGCACCCTTGTCGCCCCGCGCGTCGAACCGCATAATGATGCACCGGGAACCTGCGCCTGTAGCTCAATTGGATAGAGCATCAGACTTCGGATCTGAGGGTTGGGGGTTCGAGTCCTCCCAGGCGTATTGCCAGTGGCGAAGCATCCATCAAAACCGACCGACCCGGGAGACCTGTGGCCGGCCCGCCGGCGGGCGGCGTTTCGACGCACGCTGCTGGCGTGGTATCGGCGGCATCACCGCCGGCTGCCCTGGCGGGCCGAGCCCGGCCAACGCGCCGACCCGTATCACGTGCTCGTCAGCGAGTTGATGCTGCAGCAGACCCGGGTCGCCACCGTGGTCGACTACTTCGAGCGATTCATCCGGCGGTGGCCGACGGCGCGCGATCTCGCCGACGCCGACGAGCAGGACGTGCTCCACGCGTGGCAGGGGCTCGGCTACTACCGGCGGGCGCGACACCTGCACGCCGCGGCGAAACGGGTGGTCGACCACCACGCCGGCCAAACGCCCACGGACCTCGATGCGCTGCTCGCGCTGCCGGGCGTGGGGAGGTATACGGCCGGGGCGATCGCCTCCATCGCGGGCGGCC
>CAYFQS010000117.1:0-4525 GCA_964345245.1 uncultured Planctomycetaceae bacterium
GGGGGGGTCAAGGATTTTCCCGGCGACGGCCGATAAAGGCGAACGTGAGCGACGTGGAGGACATTCTCGAACTCGGCGGGCAGGAGGTCCGCTCGCCGAAACGCACGCGCCGGCGCGGGCCGCGGGGCAACCCCTGGCTTGCGGTGTACTGGCGGTGCTGCCGCGTCTACAGCCGCATCTACCGCAATCGACAGGGGTCGGCCTACGAGGGGCGATGTCCGAAATGCGGCCGGCCGGTGCAGGCCAAGATCGGCCGGGACGGGACATCGGCCCGGTTCTTCGAAGCCGGGTGAATCAACCTCGCCCGTGTCCGCCGCGGCCGATCCGGCCCGTTGCCGTCTTCCGCGGGCCGTTGCCGCTTTTCTTCTGATTCCGCCCGTTGGCGAGCACTTTCTCGGCCTTCTTGAGATTCCCCACCTTCAGTATCCCGAAGGTCTTGCCGCCCGGCGCCCCCGAGGTGACGTAGGCGTACTCAATGTTCACGTGTTCGTCGGCCAGCCGCCGCACCACGCGAGCCAGCGCCCCCGGTCGGTTCTGAAGCTCGATCATCAGCACCTTCGCCTCGGTGAATTGCAGGTTCTGGTCTTTGAGCACCTGCCGAATATTTTCGGGCTTCTCGGCCACCAGCCGCCCGACGCCCTGTTCGTGCAGATCGACGATGGTCAGGGCGATCAGGTTCATCTTGCGTTCGGCGATCTCGTCGATGAGGTTCGCGAGGATCCCGGGCTGGTTGACGAGGAACACGCTGAACTGCGTATTGACTTGCATCGAATCGGTCTCCTGGATGGGACAACTGCTGAACGTGCGTGGGGTCGATCACGGTCGATCGTGCGGTCGGTCCTGTTTGTTCCAGAAGCCCGACCACCCTTTCGCTTCCACCGGATCGCTTTCGACGTTATGGAGATCGCGAGCCCCGAGATCGGGGCGCTGCTCTTCGCTGCCGTCCATCCAGCCGAAGAGGAACTCCCAGAGGTCGAACCCGGCGTCGCGATCCTTGCTGCTGCCGGAGCGGGATCGCTCGGCGCGTTCGATCTCGCCGCTGCCCCACGTACGAGTATCGCGGATGACGTCCTTCTGGCAGCCGATTCCTGCGGCGAGGCCGAGAGCGGCGATGAAGACCGCCGCCACGACCGAGCGCGTCACGCTGTGCGAACGAAGACCTCGCATGCTCATCCATCAGCATAGCAGCGAATGGAGCGTTCGTCGCGTGGGAGGGCCTGGTGGACGCGTTGCAACCGGTTTGCAGGCCTGGCGGTTGACAGGGGGGGTTGGAATCGCGACAACGTTCGACTTCCCAGCCCGGTACTGACCCCCGCGCCGAACCCAGGAACCGCCTTCCCATGGCCCAGCCGAAACTTACGATTGAAACCTCCGATGGTCTGCACGATCTGCTGATCAAGAAGGAAGCCGCCGCCCTCCGCGTCAGCGAGGTGTTGCGGCGGGAGAATCTGCCTCTGAACACCCGATGCGGGGAGCGCGGGTTGTGTGACGGCTGCCTCGTGGAATTGCTCGGCGGCGACCTGATCGATTTCGCCAGCGGCGAGGCGGTCGGGGCCGAGGACGAGCCGCGGACATTGCGGGCGTGTGAATATCGGCTCGGCGAGTCGGGCGACGTGACGTTGCGGATTCCCGACCGCTCGATGCTCGCTTACGAGCCGCAGGTCGTCAGCAATTTCAAGATCAACGTGCCGCGGGCCCACGATCCGCTCTGGCACACGGTGGCGATCAGCCGTGAGCAAGGCGACGACGAGCCGCTGTCCCCGCAGTGGCTGCAGGCGCACCTGACGCAGGTGACCGACCATCGGCATCCGGTGCAGGTCGACGCGGCCATCGCCCGGCGGCTGGCCGAACTCGGCGACGCCCGCGAGTTCACCGTCGTTCTCGAATACCGCGGCGACCACTGGCTGGTCAGCGACGTGTCGGCCGAGACGATCGCCGACCCGGTCGGCTTCGCGATTGACATCGGCACCACCACCGTCGCGGTGATCCTGCTCGACCTGGCCCAAGGCGAGGTGCTGGCCACCACCAGCGCGTTCAATCGGCAGATGCACCTCGGCGACGACGTGCTCACCCGCATCAACCTTTGCCGGACGGACAAGTCGATGATCGATCGGCTGCACCGGGCGGTGGTGGATGAGACGATCTCGCCGCTGATGGCTGACGCCCTGCGACAGGCGGACGTTCGCGGCGAGCGGGTGAAGTGCATCTCCATGGCGGGCAACACGACGATGCTGCACCTGCTCGCGGGTGAGGATCCGTCGCCCATGGGCGCGGTGCCCTTCACGCCGGTGTTCACCGATCATCGCGTGCTGTTCAATACGGACATCGGCCTGGCGATCAGCGAAGCGCTCGAGCAGGCGGCGGCCGAAGCGGGCGAGATGGAAGCCACCTGCGGCCCGGGAGAAGGCGCGGCGACCGAGGCCGAATCTTCAACCCGCGCCGCGACGCCGGTCGCGACGATCCACCTCGCCCCGAGTCCGGCGGCGTACGTGGGGGCCGACCTCACCGCGGGCATCTTCTCCAGCGGGCTGGTCTACGACGACGGGCCGAGCATGCTCGTCGACGTGGGCACGAACGGGGAGATCATCCTGAAGGTGGGCGAGCGGATCATCGGCTGCGCGACCGCGGCCGGGCCGGCGTTTGAAGGCGCCCGCCTGGCCAGCGGCATGCGGGCCGGCCGGGGGGCGGTGAGCCGGGTCGATCTCACGGGCGATTCGCTCGACCCGCGGGTCGAGGTGATCGGCGAGGACAAGCGGCCGATCGGGGTGTGCGGGTCGGCGTACATCGACTTCCTCGCCGAGGGCCGCCGGGCCGGGCTGCTCAACACGAGCGGGCGGTTCGAGATCGGCGTGGCCGACGAACACCTCGAGGCGGTCAAGAGCTATGGCTGGGGCTTCCGCGTGGCCAGGGGCCGGGGCAACCAGTCGGTGCTGATCACCGAGACGGACGTGGCGAGCTTGCTCCAGGCCAAGGCCGCCATCGGGGCCGGCATCCTCGTGCTGCTCCAGCGAGAGGGCATCGAGCCGGCGGACGTGAAGAAGCTGTACCTGGCGGGCGGATTCGGCCTGCACCTCCGCCGCGAGAAGGCGATCGCCTGCGGGCTGCTGCCCGGCTTCACCGAGGAGCAGATCGAAGTGGTCGGCAACACCTCCCTCGCCGGGGCGTATCTTGCCTTGCTCGACAGCAGCGTCCTTGACGAGCTGACGCGGATTAAAAACAGCATGGAAATCCTCGAGCTGAACGAGGATCCGAACTTCGAGATGACCTTTATCGAGAACCTGATGCTCGCCGAGCCGGCGGTGTGACAGCAACGGCGGCGGGCGGCACCCGCGGCACACATTGCCGGGTTTCTGTGAATCTCCGCCAGACGGTGTCGATTTCAGAACGCGAAGATCACGCCCGCATAGCCGCCGATGGTGTCGATGCCCGGGTTGCTGTTCGGCCGGTCGCCCGTGCCGGCGTTGGACAGGTGCAGATAGCGGGCCCCGGCATAAAGGTGCACGTTGTCCCGGAGGCGCACGGTGAAGCCGACCCCGGCCTGGGGCACGAAGTTGAAGTGCGTTCCACCCGCGGGCACGCGACGTGTGGCCTGCACAAGACCTGCGCCGCCTTCGAGGTAGACCGAGACATCGCCGTTTCGCCAGGAATGCCAGCGGAGCATGAGGTTGAACCCGCCCCCCGCCGCATCATCCACCGTTTCCTGGGCGATCGCATAGCCGAGAAACTCGCCGTTGATCGCCAGGCCGTCGATGAAGTAGAACCCCACCGTCGCCCCGCCGCCGTAGAGCTGTTCGTTGCCGTCGAACTCGGTGAAGCCGAAGCTCATGAGCGAGAAGTTCCACGACCCGGCGTCGAAGGGATCGCTCGTGGACGCGTCACCCTGGAGCGCAACGCCTTGATCGGCCTGACCGAATGCGCCGGCAGAGACACCGCTCAAAGTCACGGCCAACGTGAGCATCGCGCAAAGAAGAGATGTGGTTCGCACAACAGAACTCCTGATCTGCTTCGCGTGAATCCCATTCGGTACACAACGGATACGGCAGCGATGATACCAAGGGATGGTTCGGGCGTCGTCACCGCGCGCGGCGCGTGGCCCGGGGGGAAGGGTCAAGCAGCGATGGCGGCGGCTTTGCCACCGAGGAAGCGGACGGCCACAAACTGTCGCTGCCCGGCGTAATTCCCGCCTCGAACGACCGCCGCCTCCAGCATCTCGTCGTGGCGAACGAGACCGCGACGGGCCTCGACGGCCAGCCGCACCGACTCGCCGGGCATCAGTCGCCGACCGCCGTGCAACTCGACGAACGCCCCCCCGGCGGACAGGTTCCGCATCACTCCGCCGTGGTATCGCCGGCTCGGCTCGTGATACAACTTCACCGCCCCGTCGGTTGAGTGCCTGGGATGTCGGCGTCGCTCCGGCTCTTGTGCCATCTCGTCACTCACGCACCCGTTCGGGCGACCAGGTCTAAAGGACTAGGACTATGGGTTGTATCGGCTGTATCGGTCGAACGCTTTACCGTGGTGAAGC
>CAYFQS010000117.1:4625-9581 GCA_964345245.1 uncultured Planctomycetaceae bacterium
CTAGGACTATGGGTTGTATCGGCTGTATCGGTCGAACGCTTTACCGTGGTGAAGCTCGAAGCCCGAAGCCCCAATTCATGCTCAACGCCACAATGCCCGAACATCGCGCCCGGCATCGTGAGCTCAGGCCTTGGGGCATTCGGGCATTCGGATTTGATTCGGGATTCGGACTTCGGCTTTCGGGCCTGCCGCCTCTCACCACACGTTCACTTCGCCGATGGTCGGCTCCACCAGGTCCTTGAGCGTGACGATGCCGATGGGGCGGCCGTCGGCCATGACGGCCCCGATGCTTGAGCGATGTTGACGCAGATGGAGCAGCGCATCGCGGACTTTCATGTCCGGGGGCACCTGCGGCAGCGGCTGGGCGAGCTCGGTCAGGGGCGGACACGTTTCAGGCCGCCGGCTCAGCACGTCGAACACGTGCACCACGCCCACCGGCTTGTCCTGATCGTTGACCAGGGGCAGGCGCGAGTAGGGCTCGCGGGCGGCCAGCATCCACACCGACTCCGGCGGCTGGCGCTCACGCAGTTTCCATACATCGGCCCACGGCACCATTACCCGCTCCACCTGCGTGTCGTGGAAGTGCACTACCCGCTCGATCATGTTCGACTGGTACGCGCTGAGTACGCCGTGCCCGACGCCTTCCTTCATGAGTTGGGTGACCACGCGTCGTGGATGGCGAGCGTGGACGCCCTCTTCCGGGTTTTGCAGGGCAGTCGCCAACGCCTTGCTCACCGCGTCGACCAGCGGCAGCATCCCCGTGACCATCAACCCCCGCTGAATCCAGAGCAGGGGATAGGCGAAGGGGTAGACGAGGCGGTCACTGTACACGCGGAACAGGTCCTTCGGCACGACCTCGCCGAACACGAACAGCAGGGGGGTGAGGAGGGCGGCGTTGAAGCCGACGACCTGCCAGTCGGTGTAGCCCGCCTCGGCGAACAGGGCGGCGATGGCGTAGCTGGCCATGTAGTTGACGACGTTGTTGGTGAACAGCAGCGTGCCAAGCAGCCGGTTCGGTCGGCGGGTCAGGTTCTGCAGCACCTCGGCGCTGCCGCGGTGGTGGTGGGCGAGCACGTGGAGCCGCACGCGATTGAGTGTGTAGATCCCGGTCTCGAGGCCGCTGAACAGGGCTGAGCCCGCGATGCCGGCCAGGCCCATCGCGTACCAGCCGAGGGTGGTCCAGGCGCTCATGGTCGGCCCCCCTTCGTGGGGCCGCCGGTCGCGGCGGCGCGGTCGGCGGTCTTCCGCAGTTCCAACCGCACCGACGCCACCCGGCGATGCTCCATCGTCTCGACCTCAAGCTGCAGGTTGCCGAGCCGCACGCGGTCGCCGACTCGTGGCAGCCGGCCGATCAAGGTCATCACCAGCCCGCCCACCGTGGCGGCCCGGCCGGGCAGGTCGACCAGGCCGAACGCATCCGCCCAGTCCCGCACCGACAGCTCGCCGCTCACCCGCCACGTGCTCGGGTCGATCTGTTCGGCGACCGGCTCGTCGCCCTCGCCCGGGGCTTCGTCCATGTCCAGGTCGCCCACCATGCACTCCACCGCGTCCTTGAGCGTCACGATCCCCGCCGTCCCGCCGTACTCGTCCACCACCACCGCGTAGTGGGTGCGGGTTTTGCGGAACTCATCCAGCAGCCGATCCACGCGCTGCTGCTCCGGGACGTAGCGGACCTGCCGCACGAGCGTGGCCAGGTGCGGCGGCTGCGGCCCCCCGAGGGCCAGCAGCACCTGCCGCGAGTACACCAGCCCCACGATGTGATCCAGGTCGCCTTCGTAAACGGGGAACTTCGTCAGCCGCGTGCCGACCACGGCCTGCCGGATTGCGTCGACCGTCGCGTTGATGTCGATCGCTTCGACATCGACTCGCGGCACCATGATTTCGCGGACTTTCATCTCCCCGAGACGCACCACGGCGCGAAGCTGCTGCTCCTCGTCCGGGTCGATCACGCCGCGGTGTTTGCTCAGATCGAGCAGGGCGGCCAGTTCCTCCTGCGACAGCGATTGCACTTCGGACCCCGGGGCGACGAGTCGTCCGAGCGGCGTGATCACCCAGCGGTTGAGGATCACCCGCAACGGGCCGATCACCCGATGCACGATCAGCAGCGGCAGGCACGTCACGCCAACCCACTTCACCGGGGCCGTGTTCGCCAGCAGTTTGGGCACCACCTCCCCGAACACGATGATGGTCAGCAGCGGGGCCAGGGTCGCCGCGGTGATGAGGATCGGGTGGACCTGCTTCGGGTCGAGCTTGAACAGCAGCACCGAGCTGACCACGAAGTAGAGCACGTTGATGAGCATGTTGCCGAACATGAGGGTGATCAGCAGCATGCGCAGGTCGGACATGAGGTCGCCGAACGCCCGCCCGACGACCGGGCTTCGCATGAGCGTCAGCCGGTTCTGACTCGACAGGCCGAACATGGCCGTCTCCGAGCCGCTGAAGAACCCCGACAGGCCGAGCAGGACGGGCAGGGCGAGCAGGAACGGCAGGTCTGTGATCGAGTAGGGGTTCACCTTAGAGGTGGGATTCCTCGTCGAGGTCGGGGTCGAGTTGCTCGATCATCCGCTGGTAATACCGCAGGGCGTTGAGCTCGACGCGAATCTGCTTGAGTGTGTCGGCGTCGGGCGAGTCGCTCGTCTCCACGTCCCGGAACAGCCGCCCGATCCGATTGAGGTGCTCGGACCGGCGACCTTCCGCCCACTGCTCCAGTTCGTCCAGCTTGGCCCGGTCGTCTTCCGCCTGGGCGTCGGCCATGGTCTCCCGGACTTCGAGCATTTCCTCCAGCAGCCCGTCGGGCAGATCGTGGTCTTCGGGCCCGGGCCCGCCGAGCATTGCCAGCAGAGCGGCGGCCCGGGATTCCGGGGCCTTCAGCGTCCGCTGGGCCTCGTTGATCTTCGCCGCATCACGGGCGGCCTCGGCCTGGGCCGACGGATCGCCCACCAGCCGGTCCGGGTGCGCCGCGGCCGATTTCCGCACGAACGCCTGCTGCAACTGCGACGTGTCGATCTCAAAACGGGGCTCGAGGCCCAGCGTCTCAAACGGGTTGGTCGGTTTCTTGCTCATCGCCCGGATATTCTAGCCGACGGCTCGTCCTCGTGTGGCCGCTTGACAAGAGACGGTGATTCCCCGGACAATTCGATTGGTTCACTTTCACTGATCAAGGGAAGGCCACAATGAATTCGCGCCAGAGACTTGCGTGTCTGTCACTCGCGGCGGCGGCGATGCTCGCCGGATGTGCCGGGACGGGCCGGCCGGTCCAGGTTGACATCGACGCCAACCAGCCGGACGAACTGCGGACCATGCGCACCTTCGCCTTTCGCCAGCAGGGGCGCGATGTGGTGGATGCGCGTTTGAATGAGTACCTGCGAATGGCGATCGATCAGCAGCTTCCTCAGCCGGTCCAACCGAGCGAGGGGCAGTGGACTGACGCCCGCGATGATCGGGCGATCGCGCACCGGTTGCGGATGGAACTCGCCCAGCGGCTCCGTCAGTACGGGTTCAGCCATCATCCCCAGCAGCCCGAATTTCTGCTCGTGATCGAGTTCCTCCACGGTCCGGTGCGGGCGATGGGCGGCGGTCCTTACGCCGCGGCCGTTGGCGTGCGGGCCTATCCCGTCATGGCCGAAGACTCCACGGACGTCCACGCCCCCCTCTGGCAGGGCACGGCGGTGACCATTCGGCCCGGCGATGACTTCCGCGAGATCCTCGACCGGATGCTCGACGAGGTGATGCGGGAATTCCGGGCCGGCGGCGACGCGTCCTTCGCCTTCAATATCCCGGCTGAAGGGCAAGGGCAGCGGCCCCGCGAAGGGATGGCGACCAACGAACCTCCCTCGCCTCCCGCGTCGAAGCCGGCCGCCGTTACCGGGAAGCAGACGGAGCCGGAGCCCGGGCCCAAGCCGGTCGAGTCCCGACCGGCGCCGAAGGGGACGTGGAACCGTCCTCACTCCGGCCGGCCGTTGAAGCCGCTGCTCTCGGATTAGGCAAGCCGACGTGGACGGTTCGAGCCCCTGTCTGTGCGGTTCCCCCCCCGGGGGGCAGGGGCGGTGGCGGGGGCGCTGCGATCCTTTCCCGGCATCGCCCCGGTCTCCCGGTCGGCGCTGTGGCATCTATGTCGCATCGATGATGTCCCGGATGAGCAATGGTGATTGGGCGGACGCGTGAAGTTATGACCGAGGAACCGGCATCCAACGCGAGGCAACCGGCGCCGACGTCGCGGCTGTCGCAGACCAGCGCGGACGATGACGCCGGCGTGCCGGAGACGAGCGGGGGCGATCCCTCCCACGCCGCCCCGGCGCCGACCACGCCCGAGCAAGCGTTCGAGGATGCGGACGACACGGGCGGCCCGGATGAAGCGGCGTCATCGCAACAGAAGCAAACCGAACGCCCCGAGATCAAGTACATCCACTCGACCAACTTCCCCGACCTGATGGAGCAGTGGGGCGGGTCGCTGCTGGTCAGCACCTATCAGGCGTGGCGGCTCATGCTCGTCCGCGCCCGGGAAGGGCGGCTCAACACGCTCCTTCGCCTCTTCCGCCATCCCATGGGCATCGCCTGTCGGCCGGGCACGTTCGCCCTCGGGTCGAAGCGCGAAATCTGGCTCTTCCAGAACGCCCCGCAGATCGGCGGGCAGCTCAACCCCGAGCGCCGCTACGACGCGTGCTTCATCCCCCGACGATCGCACATCACCGGCGACATCCGCGTCCACGAACTGGCCTGGTGCGCCAACGAGTTGTGGTTCGTCAACACGCGGTTCTCGTGCCTCTGTTCCCTGAGCGACGACTACTGCTTCCTGCCGCGCTGGTGGCCGCCGTTCGTCAGCGAGATCGTGCCGGAGGACCGTTGTCATCTCAACGGCGTGGCGGTGGCGGAAGGGCGGTCGCGCTTCGTAACCGCCCACGGACGGGCGAACGAATCGCAGGGCTGGCGCGAAAACAAAAACCACGGCGGCTGCGT
>CAYFQS010000118.1:0-9518 GCA_964345245.1 uncultured Planctomycetaceae bacterium
AGCAGGACCACGCGCTGTTCCTGCTGCACGAGAAGTTCGGCTTCGTGTCGATGGGGCCGAGCAATCTCGAACCCGTCGCTCTAAAGCGCGGCGACGTGATCGAAGAGTCGTATCGGATCGAGGTCGCCGACGCAGACGCCCCCACCACCGCCTGATGCGGTGCGCATCGTGGATCGGGACGAGATGTGCGGCTCTGTCCGGCGATGGCGGAACCCGGTCGAATGATCGGCGTCAGAGCGCGTGCTCGTGCTCGGGGACTTTGTGTCCGCTGGCGCTGGTCTCGACCTGCTCGATGTTCGGCTCGTCCTCGCCGATCTCTTTCATCCGCGAGACCATTCGACGCCGCAACGCGTCGCGCAGGTCGCTGTGCGAACCCGCCGCGATCAGGTTCGTCAGCTCGTACGGGTCGTGCTCGAGGTCGTAGAGGTAAGCTTCCTTGTACTGCACGCTCGCGAAGTCCCGCTCGACTTGTCGGGACGTCTGATCGCTCATCACGCCGTACTTCCAACGCCCGGTGCGGATCGCCCGACCGACGTGCTCGTCGCACACCTGGATCAACGCTTCGTCGGGCCAACCATCGGTGTCGCCGCGGGTCAGCGGCAGGATCGATCGGCCCTGCATCGTCTCGGGTACGTCGATTCCGGCGGCGTCGAGCAGCGTCGGGGGCAGGTCGACGAGGCTGACCATCTGCTGCAATTGCCCGCCCCCGGTCAAGCCCGGTCCGGTGAGGCACGTGGGCACGCGGATCGAGCTCTCGTGGCACGACCGCTTGTACTCGCTGTTTCGCGTCTTGAAGTGGCAGCCGTGGTCGGAGGTGAACAGCACGATCGTGTTGTCTTCGAGGCCGCGGGATTTGAGCGTGTCCATCACCCGGCCGAAGGCTTCGTCGAGGCGTTTGACCATGCCGCAGTAGCCGCCGAGCTGCTGATGGGCGCTGCCGCCAACGAGCGTGTGGTTGGCGTCGGTCGAACCGTTCATCCAGCGCCAATCGGGCAGCGCGGCGAGGTCGGGCGGGACCCACTTGCCCTGATACTTTTCTCGATAGCCGGTGGGGGCGGGATAAGAGTCGCGGTCGTTCTGGTGGTGCGGCTCAAGGAATGAGAGCATCAGAAAGAACGGTTCATCCTTGTGTTCGTCAATGTATCGGATGCCGGCGTCGGCGCAGGCGTCGACGCGGTAGCCGGGCAGGTCGACGGGATTGTTGTCGTTGTCGTAGAGGCGGGTGTGGTAGTCGTCGGAGCGGAACTCGAGGATGTCGGTGGCGAGCCAGTCCCGATAGCCGCCGCGGGCGTGCTCGGCGACGGGGCCGGGCTTGTCGTTTTCGTCGGCGTGGCCATCGGGCTCGGCGAGGTGCCACTTGCCGATATAGCCGGTGCGATAGCCGGCGTCGTTGAAGCACTGCGCGAGGGTCGGCAGGTGATCCGGCAGCGGGCAGCCGTTGCGGACCGCGCCGTTGCGGGTGATGTACGTGCCGGTCTGCAGGCACGCTCGGGCCGGGCCGCACACCGGGGCGCACGTGAAGCTATTGGCCACGTGCGTGCCGCGGCGGGCGACGCGGTCGAAGTTGGGCATCAGGTCCAGCGGGTTGCCGTGCAGGGACGAGCAGTCCCACCGCTGCTGATCGGTGAAAAAAACGACGACGTTGGGTTGTTGGCGTGTCATGGTCAGGCTTGTTTCTCTGTGGGTTGCGTGATTCGGCAAGCGAACGGTTGACTCGGCGGCGGCGATATCGACCCCGCGGGGGATCGGATGATGGTCCGCCTCGCCTTCAAGTGGCGTGGAAGGCCTGTTCCCACGCGACTTCGCCGGTGAGGCCCGGATCGCCCTGGTCGGCCATCCACGCGTGCAGTCGGCGACGCAGGTCGCGGACGACGGGTTGCAGCTCCTCCGCCGCGGCAAGGTTGTTCATCTCGCAGGGGTC
The DNA here is from genome assembly GCA_964345245.1 of uncultured Planctomycetaceae bacterium. Classification (GTDB taxonomy): domain Bacteria; phylum Planctomycetota; class Phycisphaerae; order Phycisphaerales; family Zrk34; genus CAYFQS01. The sequence goes on from CAYFQS010000118.1 coordinate 1,922, forward strand.
GTGGGCGTGGTCGTACAACTCGGCGGCAGGTCGGCGTCGGTAGCGGGCGACGCGGTCGGCGGCGGAGGCGTCGTGCTCGGCGGCGCGGAGCCACGAGGTCCACTGCCCGTCGGGGGTGTCCTGTGTGATGATGTTGGTGTACGTGCCTTCGGGGAAGAGGTTTTCAATATAGCGGTACCGGCGGGTGCGAATGGTGCGGATGGGGTAGACGCAGCCGTTGATGATGCTCGCGTTGGTGTGGGCACCGCAGACGGCGTCGTGGTGGTGATCGCTGTGGCCTTCGAGGACATCGCGGAAGCTGCGGCCGTCGGCGTCGGTCGGCGGTGAGCCGCCGGCGAGGTCGATGAAGGTCGGCATGAAGTCGTGCAGCCCGACCAGGGCGCCGCTCGTCGCGCCGGCGGCGACGCGACCGGGGTCGCGGACGATCAGCGGCCGACGCAGGCCGGCGTCATAGCAGGTCCACTTCTCGAAGGGGAACGCCGCGCCGTGGTCGCCGCTGTAGATCGTGATGCAGTTGTCCGCGTCGTCGCGCCGGTCCACCGCGCGGGTCCACCGCTCGACCTGCCGATCGAGTTGTGCGATGAGGTCGTAGTACCCCGCCCGCTGACGCCGCAGCTCGGGCGTGTCGACCAGGTAGGGCGGCAGCGTGACGGCGCCCGGGTCGTGCTCCCTCGGCTCGGGATAGGCCCAGCCGTCGCCGCGGCGGATGGTGTGCGGCTCCACCGGGCACACCGCGAGGAAGAACGGCTGGTCGTGATCGGCGCTGAGAAAGTCCTCGACCTGGTCGATGTCGATGAACTCCAAGCCGTACTGCTCGAAGGGTTGGATGTGCGTCTTGCCGGCGATGACGACGCGGTAGCCCAGCTCACCGAGCCGGGGCGGCATGGCCCGCACGCCCGGTCGCAGGCGGGGCTTGTTCATGTGGCAGCCGTGGCGGTGCGGTTCGAGGCCGGTGAACAGCGTGGCCCGCGCGGGGCAGCACATCGCGGTGGGGGCGAACGCGGCGTCGAATCGCATGCCCTGCTCGGCGAGGGCGTCGATGCCGGGGGTCGCGACGTCGGCGCCGCCGTAGCAGCCGGCGTCGGCGACGCCGTGGTCGTCGGAGAACAGCAGCACGAAGTTGGGAAGCGGTCGAGGCATGGCGATGCGGTCCGGGGTGGCACAATGGTTAGCGGTTCAGACGATGCTCGCCGCGCGGCCCAGAGCTGCACGTGACCTGAGGGCCCATCAGGTCGGCTGCGTCGTGGGCGACGCTCTACGCAGTATAGTGCGCATTGGGCCGGTGGGGTGCTCGGGCGAGAAAGCGCCCCACTCGCGCTCGGCGTCGGTGGCGTCGCGTCGGCCAGCGGTCGTTGGCCGGCTTTTGCTTGTCTGTGTGATGGGTCATGCTTCTCGCGGCGGGCTCGGGGCTCAGACCGTCGGGGCGGCGGCGGGGTTGGTGGGGTGGCGGTAGTCGGGGTTGATTGCAGGGTACTTCGCTTCGCAGTCGGCGCACCAGGCGTCGAGTTGGGCCCGCAGCGCCGCGGTGCGCTGCGGCTGCTCGCCGACGAGGTCGCGGGTTTCGCCAATGTCGTGGCTCAGGTCGTAGAGCTCGACGTGGTCGTCCTCGTAAAAGCGGATGAGCTTCCAGTCGCCGTGGCGGACCGCGGCGGCGGGGGTGCCGCCCTGGTTGGCGTAGTGCGGGTAATGCCAGAACACCGGCCCGCGGTCGAAGTCGGGTTCGCCGCGCAGCGCCGGCGTAAAGCTCGTGCCGTCCTGGTGCTGCTGGGGCATCGCCTCAAGCCCCGCCCACTCCAGCAGCGTGGGGAACAGGTCGGGGCTGGTGATCGGGGCGCGGCAGGTCGCGCCCGGCTCGGTCACGCCCGGCATCCGCACGATCATCGGCTCGCGCGTCCCGCCCTCGTACATCCACCCCTTGCCTTCATTCAGCGGCAGGTTGCACGTCGGCGAACTGTCCATCGTCGACAGGCCGCCGTTGTCGGAAGTGAAGATCACCAGCGTGCTTTCCGCGATGCCCGCCTCGTCGATCGCCCGCATCAACCGCCCTACGCAGTTGTCGAGGGTCTCGACCATCGCGGCATACACGGGATCGCTCTGGAGCAGGCGGCGTCGGACCGGGTGGTTCTGCATGTGCTCGGCCGAGTTGGTCTCGCCTTCGACAAACGGGTTGACCTGATCGAGCTTGAGGCGTCTGGCCTTGGCTTTGTACTTCTCGACGAGGTGGGGCGGGGCCTGGATCGGCGTGTGCACGGCGTAGGGCCAGAAGTTCAGCAGGAAGGGTCGGCTGGTGTCGCGATTTTGGATCAGCGCGACCGCGCGGTCGGCGAGGTATTCATCGAGAAACGCGCCTTCTTCGACGTGGTCGTTGGCTTTCTGGATCTCCGGGTCGGGCACCTGCCACGGCGCGAAGAAGCCACCCTTGGGCGCGCCCCATTCGCAGCCGCCGATGTTCACGTCGAAGCCGCGCTCTTGCGGCAGCGACCCTTCGCCGCCGCAGTGCCATTTGCCGAGGTGCCAGGTCTGGTAGCCGGCCCGTTCGCGGAGGGCCGCGGGATAGGTCGTGTGATGCGGGGGGATGTGATCGACATAGGGGGCTTCGATCAGCTTGCCCTTTCGAGGGTGCTGCCCCGTCCAGTCGATGTAGTCAGTCACCCCCACGCGCGCCGGGTACTGCCCGGTGAGGAAGCTGGCGCGGGTCGGCGAGCACACCGGGCAGGCGGCGTAGGCGTCGGTGAAGCTCATGCCTTCGCGCGCCAGCCGGTCGATGTTCGGCGTCTCGTAAAAGCTCGAGCCGTAGCACGACAGGTCGCGCCAGCCGAGGTCGTCGGCGAGGATAAAGACGATGTTGCGGGGGGTTGTGGACAAGGCGGTGTCTCCGGGGCGCTTGTACTCAGCGGGAGGTTGATCGGATCGTCGGCGGCTCGCCGGTCACGGCGCGTCCAGCAGGGGTCGCACGTCGCTGGGGAAGTCGGTCATGGGTTTGGGCGGGAACTTATGCACGTAGTGGGCCGGGCCTTGGTCGAGGTGGCGCTGAATCTCGCGCATCCACCAGTCCTCGTGAGCGCGGTCGTCGGTGAACAGGTCGAGCATCGGCAGCTCCGCATCGCGCACCGCCGGGGCGAGTGTCGGGGGCTCGACCTTGAGGCGATCGGCCCATTGGCCGTACCGATGGGCCCACGGCTTGGCCTCGCCGTCGGCGGTGAACAGCCCCGACGCCTGCGTGAGGTCCTCGTCGCGGGGCATGTCGCGGTGCATCCACCACATCCACCCGGCGAAGGCGTGTCGCGAGCTGTCCATCATCGCATCGCCGTAGCGCGTGAGGTCGTCGAGCGTGCGCTCGCCCATATCCGGCCGGCCGAAGTCCGCGCCCCGCCCGCTGTGCCAGCTCCACTCCTCGAGCACGACGGGCTTGCCGAGGCCGGCGTACATCCGGCCCATGACCTCGTTCGCCGCGAGCCACTTGCGCATCGCCTGATCGCTCGACATCGGATCTCCCATCCCGCTCGGCCGACACTGGGGCATCGGGTAGTTGTGCTGGCACAGGTAATCGACGCTGTCGAGGTAGAAGTACGGGCAGAAACCCAGTGACAAACGACCCGCCGCGTGGTTGGGAAACGACCAGGCGTTGGCGCCGACCGTGATCATCTGCTTCGCCCCGGCAGCGCGCAGCGCGCTCGCCTCGTCGTGCACCCGCCGGGCGCCGACATGCTCCAGGTACAACCGCCAGTCGTACCGCCACGTCGAGCCGGCCCACGGGTCTTCGGGGAACCGGCTTGACTCACCTGACGTGTCGGCTTCGGTCATGCCCGCGCCGAGACACGCGCCGATGTTCCGCGGCGGGACCGGCGCATCGTCCCAGCTGCCCACCGTCACGCCGCAGGGTTTGCCCCACGCCGCATTGAGCGCCGCCAGGTCGTCGTTGTACCAGTACCGCAGCCACGCCGGCCAGCCGTCGTGAAGCACCTTCGTGTACCAAGGCAGCATGCCCTCACCGATGATCGACCACGAGAAGACCTCCGGCCGATCGCCCCAGCGCCCGCCGAGCAAGCGGAGCTGGTCGAACAGGTGCCGATCGTGCGGCGGCATCGCGTTGTGAAAGTCCCACCCCGAGCAGATCGGCGAGAGGTGCATCCCCACCGAGAGGCGAAGCCCGCGCTCGCCTGCCATCCCGAGCAGCCGGTCAAACCGCGTCGCCGCCGTCGGGTCCAGCCGCACGCCGTGGGGAAAAAACTCGTGCGGTTCGGTCCAGACGCGGACGACGTTGAGCCCCAGCTCGGCGAAGCGGTCGAAGTACTTCTCCGCCTCGGCGACGGGGTCGGCCTCGGTGCGGGGATCGACGCCAAACAGCGAGCCGAAGCGCGCCCGCCTGCCGCGATGCACCGCCACGTTGATCGCCCCGGCGTAGTTCACACCGACGGGTACGAAGCGCTCGCCGCTGGTCTCGTCACGGAAGCCGTTGCCATCGGGGTGGGGGCGGATAAAGGACATGGCGGAGGGCGGATGATCGGAGGCGAGTTCGGCCATTACACAAGGATAAGAAATATTTGAATCCGCGGTGCCACCTGTACCGGCGGCGTTTCCAGTAAAAATTATCGGTCAAAGAATAATGCCTTGCAGACATTGTGTCAAGACGTTAATCTTTATTGACTTGACATTATGGAGAACCATGTTATGGCTGTCGCTTCCAATGCGAAAGAACCCAAGTATCGCCGCATGCTCAGCGAGATCAAGCGTCGGATCGCCGAGGGCGCGTACCCACCCGGCTCGCAGCTTCCCACGCGGGCCGACTTCGAGCGGGAGTTCAACACCAGCCACATGACCATGCAGCGGGTGTTGAATCAACTCGACGCCGAGGGGTTCACCGACGGCCGGCCGACCCGGGGAACCTATGTCGCCGATCATCCCCCGCCGCTGACCTGTTATGCGGTGGGCTTCTACCACGAGCCGGATCAGGACCACCCCGACTCGCGATACGAGGCGGCGATTCTCTCTGTGTTGCAGCGGTGGCAGACCCACTCGGCGTTCCGCTACCGGGCGTACTTCGGCTTGGGCAAGCACACCGACGTCGAGGACCTCCACCGCCTCGTCGCCGACTTTCGTCAGCGCCGGCTGGCCGGGATGATCATGCCCTTCCCACTGCACGGACTGCACGACGCGGGCGTGTTCGAGCTGCCCGGGGCGTACCACGCCACCATCACGGCCGCCCGCCGCGCCGCCGGCCGCGGGCAAGCCCGCGCATCGGACCGCCGCACGGTGGGGCTCGACTTCGACGCCTTCGCCGATCGCGCCATGCAAACCCTCGCTCAACATGGCCGACGTCGCGTCGGCACACTCCTGCTGGCCCACCCCGACAATAACCCCGGGCGCAACCCCGGCCGCGACGGCGTCCTCGCCGACGCCGCCGAGCGGCACGGCCTGGCCAGCTCCACCGTCCATCGACTGTTCGCCCACGAGCAGATGCCCCTCAGCATCGACCGCTGCGTCGAAACCATCATGCAGGGCGACGCGAAGTCCCGCCCCGACGCCCTGGTCGTCGCCGACGACAACCTCGTCGATCAAGCCCTCTCCACCCTGATCCGCCTGGGCCTGCGGATCCCCGACGACGTCGAGGTCGTCGCCTACGCCAACTTCCCAGCCGGTCCCCGGCCCATCGTCCCGATCACACGCATCGGCTTCGACATGGCCGACGCCCTGCGGCAGTGCGTCGGCATGATCGAGAAGCAGCGCCGCGGCGAGGCCTTCGAGCCCTGCTGGATCGCGCCGATCGACGAATCGCGGTACGCCCCGGTTGAACCCCTCGAGATGGAGAACGTCTCATGATCGCCCACACCCGCCCGCGTTCTCGATTCCTTTTTCCTTTGTTCCCCTGTTCTGGAGTTCGGTCATGCGAAACACGCCCCGTCTCAAGGGATACGCGCGACGCCACGCGTTCACGCTCATCGAGCTTGTGGTGGTGATCAGCATCATTGCGCTGTTGATCGCGCTGCTGCTGTCGTTGGGCCAGGCCAGCGAGACCGTCCGGCGGATCACCTGCGCGAGCAACCTCCGCCAACTCAGTATCGCGACCTTCGCCTACAACACCGACATGAAGTCGCTGTTCCGGCCGGCGGAAAGAACCAGAACCGTCACCGGACAAGTGTGGTGGCAGGGCGGCGGCGTGAGCGTGGGGTTCGATATGTTCTACCGCGATTACGCCAATCTGAGTCTTCGCGGCAATCGGACCGACACCAACCTTCAGCGGCTGCAACCCACGTTTCGCAACCCGCCCGGCCCGCCGTCGCTGCTGGCGTGCCCCGGCTCCAACCGTGATGCGACCGACGGCATCGGCAATCGTGACGGCATGCTTTACGATGGGCTCTTCGGCAGCTCGATGGACGACGTGCCGATCAACCTCGAGAACATCATCAATGCCGGCCGCTTCCTACGGGATAATCCGACACACCTCAAGGGCAGCGTCGCCGCCAACGGGTTCACCCAGCCGCCCGCGCTCTGGGCGGACCGCACCAGCGACCCGCCGAACAAGAAAGCCGAGAACACCAATCACGTCGGCGGCGGCGTGGGTCTCGCGTTCGCCGCCGGCGGCAACGTCGCTCGCGTCGATGGCTCGACCGAGTGGTCCCCCGCCACGGGCGACCCGACGGACGAGCGGACCTGGGTCAAGCCCCGGGACTTTTTTGGATTACCATGGTCCCCAGCAACGCGGTTTTGATGACCAGCGAAAACAACGGAGGCAACGTGGACCAGCTATCTGCGGGAACGCGACAGCAAGCCCCGACGGGCGATCCGGTGTCTCCCGTCCGCAAGAGTTCCAGTGAAGGTTGCCTCGCAGCCGATCGCCAATCCCCACTTTTTACATCTGCTCTTTGCGAGAACTATTCCTGATGCCCGCCAAGCCCAACATCCTGCTGATCACCGACGACCAGCACCGCTGGAACTTCTTCGACAATCGCCACGTCCCGGCGCTGCGGTTGCCGAACCTGGATCGCCTTCGCGCCGAAGGGACGACGCTGGAGCGCGTCTATGCGAACTCGCCGGTGTGCTGCCCCGCTCGGATGGTCTGGTGCCACGGCCGCTACGCGTCGCAGCTCGGCGATGGCGTCATGCACAACTGGCACAGTTGGCCCGTGCGGATCAAGAGCATGCCCAACGCGCTCAAGTCGGCGGGCTACCGCACGGCGATCCTCGGCAAGCTCCACGCCCAGGGCCGGCGTAACGAGGACCTGACCGACGAGATCTATGTCAAGGAGGCGCAGGGCCGGGGCTACGACGACGTGATGGAGGTGTGCGGCAAGTCGTTCGCCGCGTACAAGGACTGCCACTGGACGCACCACCTCGCGAGCAAGGGCCTGCTCGAGCGGTACCGCGAGGACCTGAACCGCCGCATCGAGGAGCTCGGCGGCGACGAACCGTCCGACGCGTCGTTCCTGGAACCCGAGGACAGCATGGACGGCTTCATCGGCCGCCGCTGCCGTGCGTGGCTGGAGAACTACGACGACGACGCGCCCTTTTTCCTGCACGCCTCGTTCTGCGGGCCGCACTACCCCGTCGATCCGCCGGCAACGTACCACCGCCACAAGGCCGAGGACATGCCCGCCCC
>CAYFQS010000119.1:0-9308 GCA_964345245.1 uncultured Planctomycetaceae bacterium
CTCCACGCCCTCGCGCTCGAGCAGCTCTTGGTCGGCGACGAGGTTCGCCTTCGCGTCGGGGCTCCGGCCAAAGGTGATCACCGGTCGATGCTCGAGCAGCAGTACCGTGGGCGGCCGGTCGCCGGCGAGCACCTCGGCGTGCAGATCGCGCTGCATCTCCAGCGCGTCGAGATAGCCCATCCGCCCGATGTCCTGGAAGACGAAGTCGGCGGCGGTGAGGTTCGATGGCATCGCGTTCGTGTCGTTCATGAGGGCGTTTCTGCCTCCGCGGCTACCCGCTATCATAGGCGACATGCCCGAGGTGCATCCGACCGCCATCATCGACGACCGCGCGGAACTGGCAGACGACGTCGTCGTCGGCCCGCAATGCGTGATCGAGGGGCGGGTGCGGCTCGGCCCCGGCTGCCGGCTGCTGCATCGCGTGAGTCTGCGGGGGCCGATGGAAATCGGCGAGACGAACGTGTTTTACCCGAACGCGTGCATCGGGTTCCCGCCGCAGGACCTGAAGTTCGACCCGCAAATCGAAGGGCCGGGCGTGAAGATCGGCAACGCCAACGTGTTCCGGGAAGGCGCGACCATTCACCGCGCCACCGGCGACCGCCCCACCACCCTCGGCAGCCACAACTACTTCATGGCCAACAGCCACGCGGGACACGACACCGTGGTCGGCGACCACGTGATGCTCGCCAACGGGGTCCTGCTCGCCGGGCACGTGGAGGTCGCCGACGGGGCGATCCTCGGCGGCAACTGCGCCATCCATCAGTTTTCCCGGATCGGCCGGCTGGCGATGATATCCGGCCTGGTCGCCATCGTGCTCGACGTGCCGCCGTTCTGCACGGCGTACAACATGCGAAGTGTCGAATCGCTGAACATCGTGGGCCTGCGCCGGGCCGGCTATCGCCGGCACATTCCGAATCTCAAGCGAGCGTTCGATCTCCTCTTCCGGGAGGAGCGGACCCGGCCCACCGCGGTGGCGAAGATCGAGGCCGAACTCAGCGACGACCCGCTCTGCCGCGAGTTCGTCGAGTTCGTCAAGACGACCCGGCGCGGGATCACCGCCTACCCGAAGGCGTCGGTGGGAAAAGCGGTCGAACAAACGACGTAAGCGAAAGGACACGGATGTCCATGCAGATTTGTGTGCTCGGCAGCGGCTCGGCGGGCAACAGCACGCTCGTGCGGGTCGGCGGAGAGGCGATCCTGATCGACGCCGGCTTCGGTCCGCGAGCCATCAGCAAACGTCTCAAGCCCGCGGGAGCCGAACTCGACGAGGTCCGCGCGATCCTGTTGACCCACCTCGACACCGACCATTTCCGCCCGACGTGGATTCGGGCTCTCGTTCGCCGGGGGATCACGGTCTACTGCCATCGTCGCCGACTGCCTCGGCTCTACGAGATCGCCGCCGCCGTCGCGCCGGAGTTGTCCGCCTGGGAGTTGCAGTCGCTCGGACTGTTCCGGGCGTTCAACGGCGACGCCTTCAAGCTGCCGCTGGAAACGGCCGCGGTGGTGAACGCGGTGGACCTCGCCCATGACGAGGCGGGGACGAGCGGGTTCTTGATCGACACACCCCACTGCCGGCTCGGCTACGCCACCGACCTCGGCCGCGTGCCGGACGATTTCGCCGGGACCTTCGGCGGAGTGGACGTGCTGGCGATCGAGTCCAACTACGACCCGCGGATGCAGGCCGCCTCCGCCCGGCCGTATTTTCTCCAGCAGCGAATCATGGGCGGGGCCGGCCACCTGTCGAACCCCGAGGCCTTCGAGGCGGTGCGGACGGTGGTCGATCGCTCGCCTCGTCCACCGCGGCACATCGTGCTGCTGCACCTGTCGCGGGACTGCAACGATCCGCGGATCGTTCATGAGACCTTCGCCGCCCATCCGGCGATCGCGCCGCGGTTGTGCATCACCTCGCAGCACGAGCCGACGCCGTGGCTGGGTGCGGGGGATGCGCTGCCGCATGAGAAGACGGGGCAGTTGCGAATGTTTGCGTGATCCTATCCGGGGCTTCGAGGCAACGCCTCGCGTTGCTCCTCAGCCCTCGGCTTTGGTGATAAGAAAAAGCCGGGGCTGAGCGGCGAAGCGCAGCGCCGCCTCGAAGCCCCGGTTCCCCCGGACCTCCCGGATCGCCCGGAATCGCTTGGATGCCTTACCATACCCCCATGCCACGCGTGTCCCGCCATACCGTGATCCTGGCGTTGCTGCTCGGCTCTCTCGCCGGGGCGCAGGGCCACGACCCACTGCTGTCGGACGTCGACGGCTGGCGGGAGGCGGCGGCGAAGCTGCAGACGCGGCGCGAAGCCGAGTACCTGCGGGGGCTGAGCATGTCCGGGCTCGTCCTGGAGCATGATGCCGAGCGCCTCTGGCTCGTGGCGCGAACCGACGGGCCGAAGCAGCTCTGCTACCGCATCGAGGCCCTGCGGCAGCTCCTGGGCAGGCGGCCGCCGTGGCTGGCCGAGCGCCTCGCCGACCTGGCCATGTCCGACGCCGGCGGGCCGATCCGCACCGCCCTCCTCGCCGCCCTGGTCCACGAAGACCTGCCCGGCGCTCTTCCCGCCCTGGCCCGGCTGATCACCGAGGCGGAGCAGCGGAACGTGCGGACGGTCATCGCCCGGCACGTGATCGAGCACGACGTCGGCCCGCTGCACGCCGAGGCCATCCGCCATCTTGCGACGGATGAGACCGGCCGCGAGCTGTACCGCCAGCGTCGTCGGCTGATTGGTATCGGCGAATCGGTGAAACCGATCCTGCACGAGCTTGCGGGTGACGAAACCCGGTCGCACGCCGTCCGCCGACTCGCCACGTTGATCGCCGGCTGGATCGACAAGTCGCTCACGCTCAAGGAGGCGGCAAAGCTGGTCTTCGACGAACAGCCCGACCAGTATGCCCTGGCGATCTACGTCGAGGGCTTCGGCGAGCATGCGATCCCGCACCTGCGCAAGCTCGTCGACCATGACGAGATGACGCTGCGGGTGACGGCCATCAACGGCCTTGCCGAACTCGGCGACACCGACAGCGCGGAGCGACTGCTGGCGGTCGCCGGTGATCCGGGCGCGCCGACCACCGCGCGGGCGGCGGCGATGCGCGGGCTGGGGAGGATGCGGATCGAGCAGGCCGTGCCCGCCCTGATTGAGACGAGCGGCGGTGAGGACATCGCGCTTGCCGCGGCGGCGGTGCAGGCCATGGGCCGCTTCGCCGAGAGCCGGCCCGCCCACGAGGCGGCACTCGCCGCGCTTGGCCGACACCATCAGCCGAGGATGGTGATCGCGGCCGCGGACGCCCTCGCCCGCCACGGCGATCCAGCCGCGCTGCCGGCGTTGCGGCAAGCCATGGACGCACTCACAGAGCAGGACCATCCCGGCGTCAAACAGATCGCCGAAGCGATCCGGAAGTTGACCCCGGACGAGCCGGATGAACAGCCACGGGAAGAGCCGGCCGAGCAGACGCCGCCGGAGAAGCAGCCGCTGTACCTGGTGAAGTACCAACAGGGCGATGCGATGCAGTTCTTCATCCTGACCGACCGCCCGGCCCGGATCGTGCTGTCCGAAACCGTGACCGGGAGGATGTGGCGTCACGACAGCCGGGTCATTCAACTCCGGGTGCGGCTGACCGCGGAGAAGATCGCCGAACTCGCCGAGTTCAACCGTTCCCTGCTCCATCGCGGCCGCTTCAAAGCCGGCGGCCGGCCCATCGATCTCATCGACCTCCACGACGTACAAGGAGCAGACCCGAAAGCCGAGGGCTGAGACGCCAAGCGCAGCGCGGCGTCGAAGCCCCGGATGCCCCCGGATGCCCCCAGACACCCCAACGCCCTAAACTTCCCGCACGTATGAACCCCACCACCCGACAACCGGCCATTGAGACCATCGCCTTCGTGTCCCTCGGCTGTCCGAAGAACCTCGTGGACAGCGAGAAGATGCTCGGCCTGCTCGCCGAGGACGGGCTCATTCCCGTCTCGCAGGTTGAACACGCCGACGCGGTCGTGATCAACACGTGCGGCTTCCTCGAAGCGGCGAAGGACGAATCACTGGAGGTCATCGCCGAGGCGGCCGAGCGCAAACGAGCGGGCGAACTGCGCCGCATCGTCGTGGCCGGCTGCCTCGTGCAGCGCCACCGGGCGAAGCTGCTGGACTGGTGCCCGGAAGTCGACGCCATCATCGGCGTGTACGATCGCGACCGCATCGTCGAGGCCGTGCGCGGCGGACAAACGCCCGCCGCGGAGCAGACCGGGCCGGTCTCGCTGCCGGTCTACTCGTCGATTGCCGGCAGCGCGACGCTCGCGCGGCGAACCCGCGGGATCGACGACGATGGCCATCGCGGCTACCACGAATCCGACGCCGGCCGCCTGCGCCTCACGCCCCGCCATTACGCCTACCTGCGGATGAGCGAGGGCTGCAACCAGAACTGCGCCTTCTGCACCATCCCGAGCATCCGCGGCAAGATGCGGTCGAAGACGACCGACGCCCTGCTCGCCGAGGCCAGGGAACTCATGAGCGACGGAGCCTTCGAGCTCAACCTCATCGGCCAGGACACGACGAGCTACGGCGAAGACATCGGTTTCGCCCCCGGCCTCGCGGGACTGCTGCGACAGCTCAACGACGCGGCGGGCGAGTTCGGCGGGGCGTGGCTGCGGCTCATGTACGCCTATCCCTCCTGCTTTACCGACGAGATGATCCACGCCATCGCCGACCTGCCGCACGTGATGCCCTACATCGACATGCCGCTGCAGCACATCAGCGACCGCGTGCTCGACTCGATGCGCCGTCACACGAGCCGCCGACTGATCGAGACGCTGCTGGAGAAGCTGCGCCGCGGCGTGCCCGGCATCGCCATCCGCACCACGTTCATCACCGGCTATCCGGGCGAGACCGACGTCGAGCACGAAGAACTGGTCCGGTTCCTCCGCGAGTTCCGCTTCGAGAACATGGGCGTGTTTCGGTATTCACCCGAGCCCGGCACCCCCGCGGGTCGGATGCACGATGACGGCGACGCGGTGCCGGCGGACGTGATCGAGGCCCGTTACGACGAGTTGATGCGAACGCAGCAGGAGATCGTTTTCCAGCGCAACGCGGAACTGGCGAGGCGTAACGCCGAATTTGACGTGCTGATCGATGACCCAGCCGACGACGCCTCGGACGAGAATGATCCGCACACGTACGTCGGCCGCACGTATCAGCAGGCGCCCGAGATCGACACGGTCACGTACGTGCAGAGCGGGCGGGAACTGTCACCGGGCGAGCTCGTGCGATGCGCCGTGATCGACAATGATGATTACGATCTCATCGCGCGCCCGGCGGAGGAGACGGCCGGTCGTGTCTCGTTGCCCATCGCCGGTCAGTAATGCTCAGGGCCTCGGATTCCGGCAGTGCGAGGGGATCAGCAACAGGTCAACGATCTGCCCGAACAGCAGCAACCCACCGGTCAGTAGCCAGATGATCCCGGTCACCCATCGCCCCGTGTAGAAGCGGTGCGCGCCGCAGACGCCGACGAGGCAGAGCAGCCACAGCAGATAGGCGATGCCCGGGGCCGGCTCGTGCCGAATGGTGACAGTTACGTTTCGCGCATCGTCATTCATGAAGCGCAGGATACCCGGAAACACTCGCGGCCTGCCGTGGATGCGTGAGGCATGGGGCGTGGGGTCAACCGACCGGGGCCACCTGCGCCTCGTCTGGTACGTAAAGCACCGAGTCCCAGCCGTCGATCCGGTTGGGCACGACGCCGAACGCCGCGAAGTCGGTCAGCCACCGCCCGTCCGCCGCGTAGTAGCGGAAGCGGTACGTGCCCGGATCAAGTTCCAGGCGCGTCTGCCAGACGTCGGGGGCAACCTGCTCCATCTCGATGGCAGTTGTTGACCAGCCATCGAAGTCACCGACGAGATAAACCCGTCGCGCATCCTTGCAGGTCACGCGGAAGGTATGAAGATTCTTCGTCCGCGTCACCATCGTTATGACTCCTGCTGCCGCGCCACGGCGACAGCACATTGTGCCCACCCGCTCCTCACCTGGGTTCGTGATCTCCCCCGTTTCCGTCGAGCCCCATCATCGCGCGCCGACGCGTCCCAACGCAAGGAAAAACCGCGCGAAAGTCGCATTTCCTTCACCAGTTGAGATAGTCGGGGCCATAGACGAGGACGCCGCCGAAATGCCCGGTGACCGCGACGAGCACAGCCCCGACGATCAATGTGGTCCGGAAGACGTAGTTGAACGACGGACGATCGACGCGCAGGGCGACCTGCATCAGCAGCCACACGGTGCCGGCCCAGACGGCGGCAGTCACGCCGAGCCAGCGATGGAGTTCCAGGGTGTCGGCGAGCGAGCCGGTGTAGCCGGCGAATTCGCCATTGAACCATCCGAACCAGGCGGCGACGATCGCGCCGACCGCCCCGAGCGTCACGCAGAAGCGCACCGCCGGGCGGAGCGGCGTCCAGCCGAAACTGACCAGCAACTCGCCCAATGCCGCCGCGATCAGCAGCGCAATGGGGAAATGCACGATGGACGGATGCAATCGCCCGAGGAAGCGAACCAGGCGGTAACGAAAGGCCAGGGGCTCGGGCTGCGCCGCCCCGCCACTTTCGGCCGCGGTCGAAGGACCGGCCTGTGCGGTCGGCGCCCCGACGTTGATCCACGCCCGGATCGTCGTGAGTTCCAGGTCGGTCAGGGGGCCGACGTCCGAACCCTCCGGCGGCATCGAGCCGTCCTCCACCATCCACCACAGCAGCGAGGCGTCGGGCTCCCCGGGCACGATGTACATCTCGTTGCCCGCCAGGGCCGGCAGATCGTCGATGAACCCGAACCCGCCTCTGGGCCGGCCGACTTCGACGCCGTGACACCCGCTGCACCGGGTCTCGAAGATGTCAAGTGTGCGGCGGGCGAGCTGCCCGGGATCGCCCGGCACGGTCGCGGGCTCGGCCCCGGCCCCGGCCGCCGCCCACAGCGGCAAGAGCGCAGCTATCGCCGTCCACCCAACCCGGCGCCTCCGACGCCGATGGAATCCGCTGCTCAGCATCAGTCGTGATCGTCTTCGAGTTCAGCCCGGAAATCAGCGTGACCTTCGAGCTTCAGCTTGTTGAGCTTCTTGATCTGGTCCCAGGCGCCCATGACCTCGTCCTTGAGCACGGCCGACTCCAGATCGAGCATGGCGTGCAGGACGCCGATGAACCGCAATCGGTACTGGCGCGACCAGTCCGCTCGCGCCTGGTCGCTCAGCTCGGACGGCGCTTCGGGGGGCATCGACTTGGCCTCGAAGGCCAGCGCCTGCAGCTCCCGCACCCGCTCGAGCGTGTCGGGCTTCTTCTCCGGCTCACGGACCTGCCGGCGAAGCACCTTCAGGTGATCGTTCATCTGCTCCATGATGTCGTGGAGCCGGCCTCCATGATCGTGCGCGTGCTCGTGCTCGTGCTCACCGTGAGCGTGACCATGACCATGGTGGTCGTGCACTTCGGGCTCGTGGCGGTGGCCCGGGGCGCCTTCATCGTGAGCCGCGACGAAGCCGGCGCCGAAGCCGAGCACGACCATGGCGACCACCGCGGGCCGGAACGCGTGACTCCAATTCATCGAGCGTTTCATGTGTCATCTCCTGAGGCGTGCTGGAATCCGGACAAGCCCTGATGATACGCGAAGGTGGATCGCACGTCGTGACGATAGCAGAAGAAGAAAAGCCCGGAGAGCTTGACTTGCAAACGATTGTTTGATAATATCGTTTGAAACGAACGTTTCGGATTTTGCCTCATGGCTGCCGCCAACAGCAATCACGGATCGGCCTCAAACGCGGATCCCACGGCCGATCGACTCGTGCAATCCGCGGAAAGTCTGTTTGCGGAAAAGGGTTACGACGGCGCATCCGTCCGGGAAATCACCCGGGCCGCCGACTGCAACATCGCATCGGTCAACTATTACTTCGGCGACAAGCTTTCCCTCTACCACGCGGTGTTCCAACGCCGGTTCACCGAGTTGCGGGACCAGCGGGTCAGCAGCATCCGCCAGGTCATGAACCGCCCGGCCCCGCCGCCCAATCTCCGCGACCTGATCGGGGGATTCGCGGCCGCATTCGTCCGACCGATCGAGACGGAGGGCCCCAACGGCAATCTGCTGCGTCTGTTTGCCTGGGAGATGATCAGTCCCCGGCTGTCGCGGGAGACGTTCACGCGAGAGATGATCGACCCGGTGACCAAACACCTGATCCCCGCGTTACGCCAACTCAGACCGACGCTGAGCGAACAGGCGGCCATGCGCTGCGTCAATTCCCTGGTCGGGCAGTTGCTGCACCTGATCCAGATGCACCGTCTGTTCGCCGCGGCCGATGACAGTCAATGGGAAGTCTTCGCCCTGCCGCCTATGCTGGCGCACGTGGTCGAGTTCACTTTGGCCGGAATCGACCGAATCGCCGAAGGAGCGACCGATGAGTGACCCGACAAAACGAGCCCACACTGAGGTGGTGTCCGAACACGAGCGGCCGCGGGCACGGCTGTGGCTGCAGATTCTCGTCGGCGTGCTGGTGATCACCTTCGGCGCTGCGGTGGCCGGCGGCCTGTATCTGCTTCGCTCGGAACCGGCACAAACCGAACGCCCACGCGTCGGCCCGCTCGTCGAAGCGACCACGGTCAAGCGGGAGAACGTGACCGTCGAGGTCCGCGGGTTTGGCAGCGTCCAGCCGCGGGTCAAGGTCCAGGTCGTTCCCCAGGTCGGCGGCGCAGTGGTCGACGTGCACGAGCAGCTCGTCGACGGCGGGTCGTTCAAGGCCGGCGAGATGCTGATCCAGATCGACCGGACGGACTACGAACTGTCGGTGGACCGGGCCGAGGCCGCCCTCGCTCAGGCGGAAGCGGAGGTCGAGCGAACGAAGGCGGACATTCTCGACGCGGAGGCCCGCCTCGATGACGCCGAACAGGAACTGGAGCGGATCGAGGAACTGGCGAGCACCGGCGCCGCCACGCCGCGCGAACTGC
Organism: uncultured Planctomycetaceae bacterium; assembly: GCA_964345245.1. Taxonomy (GTDB): domain Bacteria; phylum Planctomycetota; class Phycisphaerae; order Phycisphaerales; family Zrk34; genus CAYFQS01. Next base: position 8,939 of record CAYFQS010000119.1, read on the forward strand.
GCAAGCAGCAACTCGCCAGGCGACTCGCCCAAGCCCGACTCAAGAGCGCCCGCGCCCGCCTCGCCGCGGCCGAGGCCACGCGTCAGTCCACCGCCTCGTCGCTCAAAAGCGCCGAGGTCGACCTCGAGCGCACCACCGTCACCGTGCCCTTCGACGGCTACGTGGTCGACGAGCAGGTCGATGTCGGTCAGTACCTCGTGGCCGGGCAGCCGGTGGCGACGGTGTACGGCTCGGACGCGGTTGAGGTCTCGATTCCACTGCGGGACAGCGAATTGCAGTGGCTCCTGTCGACGAAGGACTCGGCGGGGCAATCGCAGAACCGCGGGGGGCTGAAGATCGGGGGGGGGGGGGGGGGCCACCGGGCGACCCA
>CAYFQS010000120.1:0-9299 GCA_964345245.1 uncultured Planctomycetaceae bacterium
GGGCAGCGGTCGCGCAGCGGGATGTGGCTCAAGCGCAGCTCGATATGCTGCTCGGCGGCGCCACCGAGGCGGAGATCGCCCTGGCCGAGGCGAACCGGACCCAGGCGGAAGTGGCGCTGGATAGCGCGCGCCTGGCGCTGGAGAAGGCCACGCTGCGGGCGCCCTTCAGCGGATTGATCGGCGACGTCACCGTCAGTCCTGGGGAGTTCGTCGGACCGCAGACGCCCGTCGTCACCCTCGTGGACGATAGGTGCCGCCGATGTCATCGGCGGCTTCACACGGGGCGGTCCTTCCATGCGATGCGTCGGCCGCGGAGGCGGGCGAGCAGGGCGTGGTACTGCACGGCGAGCAGCAGCCCCACGCCGAGCGGATGCAGCGCCGCCCCGATCCACGATTGCCGGAACCGCCATGCACAGAGCAGGCGCGGCAGGTAGCTCGCCGCGGTCGCCGCCGCGGCGAGGCCCGGCACGATTCCCTCAACGCCTGCGCTCAGCGCTGCGGCCAGCACGATCGCCGGCATCACCTGCCCGCCGCCGAGCATCAGCGTCCACGGGCCGATCGCCCCGGCCGAGCCGAGGCCCTCGTCGGCGTTCTTCGCCAGCCCGCGCCACACTTCCCCCCAGCCGCGATACATGCGACAACTCGCCGTGTCGGTCGCGTCGAACACCTCGGTCATCAGCCCGGCCCGGCGGTAGGCGCGGGGCAGCTTGATCCCGTCATGGCGGGAGGCGCGGATCGCCGCGTGGCCGCCGGCCCGGCGATAGTCGTCGAGGCGGGTGATCATGAGCTGCCCGCAGCCGGCCGCGTAAACCGGCGAGGTCGACCGCCGCATGCCGATCAGCGGCAGGTATCCCAGCAGCACCACGTGCATCAGCGGAATGAGCAACTTCTCGGCGAGCGTGCGGGTGACCTGCCGCGGAAAGCCGCTGATGAGCCGGGCGTCGCCGCGGTCGAGGGCGCCGGCGAACCGGACCAGCGCGTCCGGGGCGAGGCGCACGTCGGCGTCGATGAACACCAGCGACTCGTAGGCCGCGAGCCCCGCGAGCACGTGACACGCGTGCTGCTTGCCGCACCAGCCGTCGGGCAAAGGCGGGGCGGTCGCAAGGCGGACCCGCGGGTCGCGCTCGGCGAGATCGGCCACGATCGCCGCGGTGTCGTCGGTCGAGTGATCGTCAAGCACGATGACCTCGAAGTCGACCCCCGCATTGGCGAGCACGCACTGAACCGCGTCGGCGATGCCGCCGGCTTCGTTGCGGGCGGGGATGAGCACGGACAGGCCCTCGGTCCGGGATGGAAGGCCGGCCCGCGCGTCTGGGGGCAGCCGCCGGAACAGCAGGAGATTGACGAGAAACAAACCCGCCGGGGGCGCGGCGAGCGCGAGGGCGATCAGGGCCGGCCACGTCAGCGGGCTCATTGGTTCACCGAAGCATGTTCACTGTGGTACGGCCGACCGGTGAGCCGGGCCTGCACACGGCGGAGGCGATCGTAGACCGCGCTGACGCCGCTCCGCCCGACGAGCCAGGGATCGAACTCGCCCGGATCGCGCTGCCGGGCCTCGGCCGCGAGACCGTCCATGGCCCGCTCGAGCGCACCGGCGAGCAGGGCGTGGGTCGTGTCCACGTCGTGCGGGTGGGCATCGATGACCGGTCCGAAGCGAAGCAGGGCCTCCGGCGTCCGCTCGGTCCAGAAGGGATACTCGATCGCCAGGGGCACGACGTTCACGTCGCCCGCGCGGTGCAGCAGCCGGGCGAGGCCGGGCGCGAGCGCGACCGGCCGCGTCCGCGGGTCGGTGAACTCGCCCTGGGCGGTGATCCAGAGCATGGTGCCGGGCGAGGCGAGCACGGCGGCGCCGGTGCGGAGGAACGCCGTGGCCCCGGTCCGTGATTCGTCGACGCCGAAGAAACCAAGATGACGGAAGAACCCGTAGCGTTCGAGGGCCCGCCGATCGATCGGGGCGAAGTGTCGCCGGTCCGGCCACGCCCGCCGGGCGAGGTCGAGGCAGATCAGCGGGTCCCACCACGACGGGTGGTTGAGGTAGACCACGGTCGGGCGATGATCGAGCGCCGGCACGGGGCCGCGGCGCGAGATGCGCACCGCGTGGAAGTGCCGCCTCAGGTACCGCCGGCTGTACCAGGCGAACAGTCGCCACAGCCACGGCCACGTCCGCGGCAACGTCGAGTCGCGCCGGGCCGAATGCGTGATGTTCGCGGTCAGTTCCGTCATGGGTCTTCTCAAGCCGGACCGCAGCGGACGCGAAGGTCCGGATGGGGCCGGGGATGATCCGGAACTTCGGTGGGCGGCCTCCCTGCGCTCCGGCGCGCGGTCATGCCAGCGCCGCCTCGGGGGCGGCGGGTTCGGCCACCGCGTCGCCGTCGAGGGAGTCTGCCGCGATCCAGCCGGACATCAGCACCATCGGCATGCCCGGTCCGGGGTGAACCGCGCCGCCGGCGAGGTACAGCCCCGACACGTCGGGATTGCGGTTGGCCGGTTTGAAAGCGCCGAGGAACTTGCCGTGCGACGCCAGGCCGTAGATCGCCCCGTTCAGCACATGATACCGGTCGTGGATGTCCTGCGGCGTCAGGTGATCCTCAAAGGCGATCCGGTCTTCGATATCCTCCAGCCCGGCGGTTCGCTTGAGCTTCTCGAGGATCACCTGGCGGTACTCGGGAAACATCTTTGACCAGTCGTGATGGGGGCGGAGGTAGGGTGTGTGCACGAGCACGTACAGCGCTTCCCCGCCCTGCGGGGCGACGGCGGATTCGGTTCGGGCCGGGGCGGCGAGATAGCACGTCGGGTCCGCCGCCGGCTCGCCGTCGTCGTAGATCGCCTTCCACTCCGCCTCGGCGTCGGAGGAGAAGACGAAATCGTGATGCAGCAGGTGGTCGTAGCGCTGCTTGAGCCCGAGGTAGAGCACGACGCCGGAGCACGCCGGCTCGTACGCCCTGCGGTTCTCGAAGCTTTTCGCCGCCGGCCCGCCGACGAGTTCACGGAAGGTTCGAAGCGAATCGCTGTTGGAGACCACCGCGGCGAATTCGACCTGCTCGCCGTCGTCGGTTTCCACGGCCCGGGCCTGGCCATCGCGGATCAAAATACGCCGCACGCCGGTCCCGGCCCGCAGCTCGACGCCAAGCTCGCCGGCCAGTTTCGCGAGGGCGGCGGGCACGGTGCCGGTCCCGCCGCGCGGATACCAGACGCCTTCGTCGGTCTGGATCGCCGCGATCCCGCACAGCACCGCAGGCGAGGCGTCCGGGGCCGAGCCCACGTACTGCGTGAAGTGGTCGAGCATCTGGGCCACCCGCGGGTCGCTCACGTGCTTGCGGATCGTCGCCCCGACGCTGCTGCCCATCCGCATGGCCAGCACGTCGCGCAGGGTCGAGAGGTTGAACGTCGCCCGGGCGTCGAACATGTCGCCGAGGGTCCCGATGGATCGCCAGAAGAAGAACCGCTCCGAGACGTCGTGCATGCGGCGGGAGAAGTCGATGAACCGCCGGTACTCGTCGCCCGCAGCGTCGTCGCCGCTGAACGCCGGCAGTTCGCCCGCCATGGTCGACACGTCGGCCTTCAGGTCGAGCGTCGAGCCATCCTCGAAAAAGCACCGCCACTGCGGTTCAAGCGGGATCAGATCGAGGTAGTCTTCGATATCCCGACCGGCCTCGCCGAAGATGCGCTTCAGCACCGACGGCAGGGTGAGGATGGTCGGGCCCATGTCGAAGTGGAAGCCCTCGGCTTCGAGCACGGCCGCCTTCCCCCCGAGCCAGTCATTGCGCTCGAAGAGCGTGACGCGGTACCCGCGGGCGGCAAGCGTGCAGGCCGCGGCGAGCCCGCCGAGGCCCCCGCCGACCACCGCAATCCGCTGAGCGTTGTGAGCGATCATGTCGTTGTCTCCATTGGTCTGATGGCTGTGCAGGCATGCCTCGCTTCAGCGAGGATAATGGTTCGTCTCGGCATGCCTCGCTTCAGCGAGGGCATGTTTCCCACGATCAATCACGGCGCGCCTGTCGCCACACGGCGCGGAGCATGCGTCCCGCGGCTCGGGCGCGATGGCGCAGGCCGGCGCCGTGGGCGAAGTCGAGGTAGCCGCGGAGCAGGTCGGTCTGCCGCTCGCCCCGCGGCTCATCGAGGTGCGGACGCATGGGGGCGCGGTTGTCGAACACGCACTGGACCGCGGTGAACTCGAGCAGCCCTTCCGCCCCGCGGGTCAGGCCGAAGCCGCTTTGATGCCGGCCGCCGAAAGGCGCCCGCGGGTCGGCGGTCGGGGCGATCAGGTCATTGACGGTCACGGCTCCCGCATCGACGCGCCGGGCCAGGGCAGCCGCTTCACCCGCCGGGCCGAAGACCGACGCCCCGAGGGCGTACGGGCATTCGCGGTCGGCCAGCAGCGCCGCTTCCATGTCCTCCACCGGGATCAAGCTCACCACCGGGGCGAACACGTCGGATCGCGCGATCGCCGTGTCGGCCGCCACATCGGTGAGCAGGAGAGGGAACCGGGGCGGGTCGGCGTGGAGGTCGCCGACGATCATCGACGCCCCGGCGTCGACGGCCGCGGCGCCGGTCTCGCGGGCGAGCTGCATGCCGTTCGGCTCGATCCGCTCCGCCGGCACGTTGACCTCCTGCAGGTGATGGATCAGGTGATGCTCGAGCTGGCGGACGCGCTGGCGGGTGACGAACACGCGCCGAGGGGCGATGCAGGTGGCGGCGGCGTTGAAGGTCACGCCGAACCGGATCGCCCGGGCCACGAGGTCGAGGTCGGCATCGTCGAGCACGAACATCGCGTCGCAGCCGGAGAGCTCAGCCACCATGGGGGTGAGCGTTTCCCCCGCCTGGTGCATCACCCGCCGCCCGCCGCCGACGGAGCCGGTGAATACGATCTTGTCGACCCCGGCGTCGATCGCCGTTCTGGCGGCTTCGACGGATTCGTCGAGCACGTGGATGACGCGCCGCGGCAGGCCCGCTTCCTGGAGCAGGTCGGCGATGGCGAGGGCGGCGGGCCGGCCCATTCGACCGGGCTTGATGATCACCGCGTTGCCCGCGGTAAGCGCCTGGACCGCCTGGATGCCGGGGAGCATGAGCGGGTAGTTGCTCGGGCCGATCACAAGGACCACGCCGAGCGGATCCCGCCGGATTTCGGTGCGGACGCCGGTGAGCCACGCCGGCCTTCCGCGGCGCCCGAGCTTGCGCGGTCGGAGCAGGCGGGGGGCTTGCCGCTCGAGATAGCGGCACGCGTCGGCGAGGGGGATGATCTCCGCGGCGAGCGTCTCGGTCGGGTCGCCGCGCCAGGGGGCGGTGATCGACGCGGCGAGGCGGTCGGCCCGATCCGCGATGAGCCGGCGGAACCGGCGAATCAGCGCCAGCCGCTCGGTGATCGGCATGGCCGCCCACCCGCCCTGGGCGACCCGCGCCGTGGCGATCGACGAGACCACCGACGGTCGCGCTTCGGCGGACCGCTCCTCGGGCGTGGTCTGCCGGGTTTCGGAGGTGCCGGTCATCATGATCGTGATCCGTGCCCGGGAACCTGGTGAAGCGAGGCGGGCCCGTTGCCGCCTTGCTCGATAACCGTAGGCGTGCGGGACGAGGCGGTCGTCGGGGCCAGCAGGTCGCCGGCCGGCAGGCCGAAGTCGTCGAGCACCAGTCGGCTCGAAATCTTCGCCGACTCGAAGATCACCGGCAGGCCGCTGCCCGGATGCGTCCCGCCGCCCACCAGATAGACCCCGTCGAGCTCGGCAAAGCGATTCCGCGGCCGAAGGTGCAGCATCTGCCGGAGATTGTGGGCGAGATTGAACGTCGCCCCGCGATGGATTTCCATGCCGCGGTCCCAGTCGGCAGGGGTGATGATTTTCTTGTAGCGGATGCGGTGTTCGAGATCGTGCAGCCCGAGCTTGCGAAGCTGCTGCAGGGTGCGGGCCAGGAAGGGCTCGCGCTGTTTCGACCAGTCGACGTTCGGGTGCTGATGCGTGACGGGCACGAGCACGTAAAGCGTGCTGCACCCGGGCGGGGCGAGCGTCTCGTCGGTGACCCCGGCGTTTTGCACGTAGAACGACGGGTTCTCCGAGAGCACGTGCTTGCGTTCGATCTCGTCGAGGTTCTTGCGATAGTCCTCAGCCAGGAAGATCGTGTGGTGCGGCAGGTCTTCGCTCAGCCCCTCCACGCCGAGGTACATCATGAAGGTGGAACAGGAGAACTTCTTCTTCGCGAGCTTGCGATTCGACCAGCGTGGGCGAAGGTGATCGGGCACGAGGCGGGTCATGGCCCGGGCGAAGTCGGCGTTGACGACGATGGCGTCGGCGTCGTAGTCGCCGGCCGGGGTTCGCACGCCGGTGACTTTGCGACCGGCGAAATGAATCCGCTCGACCGGCTCGCCGAGGTGAATCTTCACGCCCATCTCGCGTGCGATCCGGGCCATCGCTTCGCTGATCTCCCCGCACCCGCCGATCGGGTGCCACACGCCGTACTCGTATTCGAGAAACGAAAGGATCGTGAACAGCGACGGACACTGAAAAGGCGACATGCCCAGGTACTTCGATTGAAAGCTGAACGCGAGGCGGATGCGCTCGTCGCTGAAGTGACGCTTGAGATCCCCGTCGATACTCGAACCCGGGCGGAGCAGCGGCAAGAGCTTCCGCAGGGGCAGGCGCATGACGTCGCGGAGGTTGTTGAATGGCGATTCGAGGATCGGCCGAAATCCGTCGAGCTTCGCCCGGTTGTCGGCGAGGTAGTTCTCGAAATGGTTCGCATCATGCGGGTTCAGTCGGGCGAGCTCGCGCTTCATGCGGGGGATGTCGGCGGTGGCGTCGATCCGGCCGCCCTGCTCGAAGACGAGGCGGTACTGCGGATCGAGCCGCCGCATCGGCACTTCGGCGTGCAGGTCGCGTCCGACCGCGGCGAAAATTTCTTCGAGGATCCGCGGGTAGAGAAAAAACGTCGGGCCGATGTCGAAGCGGAACCCGCCGTTCCGGAGCGACCCGGTGCGTCCGCCCGGCCGGGACAGCCGCTCAATCACCCGCACGTCGAGCCCGGCTTTCGCCAGCAGCATCGCCGACGCCAGCCCACCCGGCCCCGCGCCCACAATGACGATTCGTTTGGCCATGACCTCTCCAGTACCTTTGAACGTTTTGAACGTTATTAAGAAAGTGTATCACCCGGCCGGGGCCAAGGCAAGCCGGGGACATGAGAATAATGCACTTTCGTTAACTGCTTTGTTACAAGTTAATTCGAGTACTTCCGAATCCCGGTCGGACGCGTTAACGCCATCGGATGCCGGGTGGCGGCCCGGGTGCGCCGAGGAACACAGGTGGACGATATGCATGTGTGCCGAAGCGATAAGCCCGACGGCGAGACGCCCGAAAACCCGGACCATCGAATCAGGTTCCAGCGCCGAATGTCCCAATCGCCCCACGGCCTCGCTTCGGGCATTGGTCATGGATCGGATTCCTGCTGCAGGGCCTCGGGTCGTTTCTTCCCGTCGCAGCGCGGATCGTGCGCCCGCGGCTACTCGAATGCTCCCGACGCTTTTTCGAGCACGCGGTCGACGAACCGGCGGTGCGCGCCGAGCATCAAATCGGCTTTGGCCGCGTCGGCGATCCGGCCATCCGTACTCACCAGGTAGCTCAGCCGCCGAACGATCAGCCCCATCGGCCCCTTCGCGCCGTACGCCTCGATCACCTCGCCCGTTTCGTCGGACAGCAGGTCGAAGGGAAGTTGAAACCGTCCGCGAAATCTTTCGTGCGACCGCGGCGACTGCGGGCTGATTCCGACGATCACGCAGCCGGCGCCGAGCAGCTCTTCGTGCCGGTCGCGGAACATGCACGCCTCCCGCGTGCAAACGGGAGTGAAGTCGGCCGGGTAAAAGTAGATCACCGTCGGGCCGCGCTGAAGCAGATCGGCCAGACGCACCGGCCGACCGGCCTGATCGGGCAGTTCAAAAGGCGGGGCGGCGTGGCCGATGTTCACCATGGGTTGACTCCTCGCCGGTCGCGTGACCGCGGTGCCGCCCCGGATCCCCGGCGGCGTCCGCGGAAATTATTGCAGTCGGGAACCGCAGTATGCCGTTGTAGTCTAACAAGTGACACGTTGTTGCGTCGTCGGACCGGTTTTCCCGCAGGTTCGGTGACGAACATCGTCACGCAACCTCACGCCCCGGCACGGGCCGGGAAGTGAACGGAGACGCGAAGCGCAAAGATGATGTGCGTGCAGGGCGGTCGGCCCGGCGCTCACGGTTCCGGGTCCGCTGGCGTCAGCGGATGCCGTCCGGTCGGGGAACTCCCTCGGCCGGTAAAGGGGTCAGTTTGGGAGATTTCGGGAAAATGGGGCTTGACAGATCGGGTGGAGTTGCGTCATAATGATTTCGTAATCAATGTGAATGGCCTGTCGCCACGGAGGTTCGACGAACAAGGCAGGCGTTCACGGGGCCGCCTCACCGGATTGGTCAGGGGAACATATTGCAAATGAACAGCGACCAATTGCTGCGCGTGCGGAAGATCGCTTCCACCGGTATTGGCACAGGATCACGTCGCGCTCGCTGGGCCTGCTGGCTGCCGGCCCTGCTGGCGGTGACCGTGCTCGCGTCGCCGCTGACCCAGGCCCAGGAGATTCCACGCGCCCAGGGCGAAGGGCCCGAGGCGCCGCGGTACTCCCCCGACGGGCCCCGCTATCGCATCAGCGCGATCGACCTGGAGTACGGCCAGGAGCATCCCCAGCATCCGGCGATCGCGGAGCTGATGAAGGTCGAGGTCGAGTTGGGCGAGACGCCGTACGGCTACGTCGCGCCGCGCAAGGTGCCGGTCGTGCCGAACGTCACCCTTCGCCTCGCCGACATCTCCATGCTGCCGCAGCACTGGTTTTACGCCAGCGCGATCCAGACGATCAGCCAGGCGATTGTCACCCGGATGAACGACCTGGGCTACATCGGCATCTACGTCGTTCCCTCGCCGCAGGACACCGACCCGCAGAGCGGCGAGGACCTGCGCCCCGAAGGCGATACGACGCTGACGCTGCTGATCAACACCGCGACGGTGGGCGAGTTGCGGACGGTCGCCTCCGGCGATCGCGTGGACGTGACCGAGCGGATCGATAACGAGGCGCACCGGCCGCTTGCCTCCGATTCGCCGATTCGCCCGGGGCCGGGCCGCGAAGGCGACCTGCTCCAAAAGAACGTGCTCGATCGCTACGTGCACTTCCTGAATCGGCATCCCGGTCGGCGCGTGGACGTGGCCGTCGCGCCCGGCGGCCAGCCCGGCACGGTCGCGCTGGACATGCTCGTGACCGAGTCGAAGCCCTGGTCGGTCTACTTCCAGATTTCCAAC
>CAYFQS010000121.1:0-9282 GCA_964345245.1 uncultured Planctomycetaceae bacterium
ACTTCATCGTGCACGAGCCGAGGGGATAGAAGTTCGCGTCCACCGAGAAGTTCCGGTGGGCGAGGTGCGTGTAGTGCCGCACCACGTCGAGCTGGCCGAGTTCGGGCAGGTCCGGTGTCTCGCCGACCAACTCGTCCGGCAGGTCGGCTTCGGGCACGTCGAGACCGGGCAGATCAATCGCCCGGGCGCCGGGGGTGTGCTTGTCAAAAATGGCGGGTTCGGATTGCGGTGACATCAGGCCACCTCCTTCAGACAGGTGACGAGTTGATCGATCTCGTCTCGCGTGCGTTTTTCAGTAACGGCGATGAGCAGGTCGTTCGGATGCTCGGAGGCGCCGAGAGCGTGGAGGTCGACGCCGGGTAGCAGATCGGCGTCGGCCGCGGCGTCGATGACCTCGGCCGCCGGCTTCGGGCACCGCACGACGAACTCGTGGAAGAACGGCCGGCCGGCGTAGGGCAGGTCGTAGCCGTCGAGCTTCGCGACCGCGTCCGCGGCGTAGTGGGCCTTGTGATAGCTCTGCTCGGCGGCCTCGCGCAGGCCGCGGGGGCCCATGGCCGTCATGTAGACCGTCGCCCGCAGGGCGAGCAGGCCCTGGTTGGTGCAGATGTTGCTCGTCGCCTTGGCGCCCCGGATGTGCTGCTCACGGGTCTGCAGCGTGAGGCAATAGCCGGTCGTGCCGTCGGCATCGTGGGTCCGGCCGACGAGCCGGCCTGGCATCTTCCGCATGAGCTTCTTTGTGACGGCGAAGAGCCCGAGGTGCGGCCCGCCGAAGGCGGGCGGTATGCCAAGCGGCTGGCCCTCGCCCACCGCCACGTCCGCCCCGCACTCGCCCGGCCGCTTGAGCAGCGCCGCGGCGATCGGGTTGAACACCGCGATGCCCAGGGTCTTCTTCTCGCTGTGCGCCACCGCACACGTCCCGGCCCAATCCTCGATCAGGCCGAACACGTTCGGCGACTGCACGATGACGCACGCGGTGTCGCTGTCCATCTCCTCGCGCACCGCATCGGCCGGGATGCGACCGTCCGTGGCGGGCAGTTCGATCACCTCGGCCGGCAGGTCGCCGACCGAGGTGGCGAGCACCCGGCGGTAATGCGGATGGAGCGTGGAGGCGACGAGAATCCGCCGCTTGCCCGTGACGTTGATCGCCATGAAGGCGGCCTCGGCCATCGCGTTCGCCCCTTCGTAGAGCGAGGCATTGGCGATGTCGAGCCCGGCGAGCCGGGCGACCTGGGTCTGGAACTCGAAGAACGCCTGCAGCGCGCCCTGCGATGCCTCGGCCTGGTACGGCGTGTACGCGGTCACGAAATCGCCCCGGCTCGACAGGTCGTCGACCACGGCGGGGATGAAGTGGTCGTACACCCCCGCGCCCATGAAACACGCCCGCTCATCGAGCGTCACGTTCTCGCCGGCGAGTTGTTGCAGCTCGCGCTGCAGTTCCAGCTCGCTTCGCGACTCGGGGATGTCCAGCGGCCGATCGAGCTTGACCGCCTCCGGAATGGTGGTGAACAACTCGTCCACCGACTTCACGCCGATCGCTTCGAGCATGCGATGGCGCTGTGGCTCCGTCATCTGCGTGTAATCCATATCGACTCCCGTAGGGTCCGTGCGGGACGTGAAGTTTAGGCGCCTGCCCCCGGCGATGCCATCTGAGGCGGCGCAAGCGGTCAAACTGAGACCTATCTTGCGATCGCCACGCCGTCCGGCGCGTCGACGGTCACCTCGCCGGCTTCGTGTTTGACGGTGATCAAGCCGTGAGGGGTGGGGTAGACCAGGACGTAGTCGAAGTCGGTCTTCGCGGGTGCGACGCGGAGCTCACCGCACCCCGGGGCGAGAATCTCCAGGCCCATCAGGCGGCGGATGAGGAACTCCGCCGGGGCGGCGGACCAGGCGTGCGATTGGCTGCGCATGAAGCACCGGTACTCGCCCTCCCGCCAGGAGCCGTTGCAGCCCCACTCCTCATAGACCGACCTCGCCCCGCGTTTCACCATCCGGTCGCCCCACCGTCGCCGGATGATTTCGAGGGCCAGGTCCATCCGACCGGCGTTGTGCAGGGCTTCGAGCACCACCGACGTGAAGAACGGTTGGCACTCGGTGTACTTCAGGCCCGGTCGTTCGTAGAACGTGGCGATGACCCGCTCGGCGACCGCCTCATCGACGAGGCCGAAGCGGATCGCCGCGAGGTTCGCATGCTCGCTGATCATGGTCGAGGGTTGGCCGTCAACGACCGCGTCGATCACACACTGCCGGTCGGCGTCGAAGAAGCGGTCGGTGAACGCGGCGTTCATCGCCTCGCGCATGGCGAGGTAGCGCTCGGCCGAGTGCGCGTCGCCCTTCATCTCCGCCATCGCGTGAGCCGATTCCAGCGCGCCGCAGTAGATCGCGTTCAGTGCGGCGCATTCGCCGCGTTTGTCCACGTCGGCCCAGTCGATGAACACCCAGTGCGGCACGTGTTCGAGCAGGCCCCGCCCATTCACGTAAGCGGCGAAGAAGTCGATCACCTTCTGCACGTGCGGCCAGAACGTATGAATCCACGCCGGCTCTCCGGTGTAGAGGAAGTGCCGCCAGAGTCCGCGAATCCACCACAGCGAGTAGTCGGGGATGACGTGCTGCCAGTCGAACGACACGCGGTTGGTCATATTCGTCATCAGCCCGGTGGGCAGCTGGTTGGCCGCGGACTGGCGGAGGAACTTGCCCGGCAGCCGCGTGTCGCCGAAGCAGGCGTAGATGCCGCCGAGCGTGACCGCCGCGACGTCGCCGAGCCACTGCCCCGCCTCCCGCCAGGGCGTGTCCATGATGAATTGATTGCTGCACAGACGGATCGTGTACCGGCTGATGTCGAACACGTCGTTGAGCAGATGATCGCTCGATTCGAACCGCCCGACATGCTCGAAGGGGTAGTTCGACGTGCGGGCTTCGAGCCGCCTGATCGTCACCGGTTCGAACGCGTCGCGCAACCGAAGCTTCACGTACCGGAAGGACTTCCACGTGGTCGGCCGCCATTGCTGCTCACCGGCGCGAAGCGTGCAGCGGTCGGCGAAGTGGCCCTCGACGGCATTGTTGAACTGCCCGTCGATCAGGCGCTCCGCGTAGCCGATGTCGAGCGTCGCCCCCGCCGGCCCCTCGACGTCGAGTTCGATGTAAGCCGTGATCACCCGCCCGAAATCGAGCAGCACGCACGGATCGTACACGCCGTCGAAGGTGTGATCCTCCAGATGGTTTGTCGAGCACTGCAGAACCGTGGGGCCCTCATGGTCGCAGAGGTGCTCGGGGCCCTCGACGGTGGCGTAGTGCGGGTGCTTGCCCGGCGTGGACAGGCCGACGGTCAGATCGCCCTGCCGGGCGCGCTGGATGAGCCCGAGGCATTCGTCCACGCGGTCCACGTGCCGAGGGCGGCGGGTCGTCTCGGCCATTTCGGGGATGTCACGGGGCACGAGTCGCGACCACGGCCGGGTGACCGGTGGTCGGCCGAGCACATCCACCGTGGACCACGAAGCATCGTCGAAATCCGCGGCGGTCCACTGCGGGTCGAGCCGACGGGCGTCGAAGTGCTCCTGGAACGGCGTCATCACGTTCATCGGATAGCGATGCGTCTCCGCCCGCCAGGCGTCGCTACGCACCGCCCGCCACTGGTCGTCGGTCGCCAGCAGCGTCTCCCCGCTGCCGTCCGCGAGTTCGGCAACCAGCCCGCCGCGCGTGTCCGGCTCGGTGCCGGTGTGATTCACCATCACCGCGATCGTGTTCCGTCCCGTCTGGAGCAGGCCCCCCATGTCGCGCTGGTCGTAATACTTGAAGAACGGCTGCGACATCAGCGCCCCGCGCCCGACGAATCGGCCGTTGATCCACAGCTCGTATCGCGTGTCGGCGGTGATGAATAGCATTGCGTCCGGCGGGACGTGCTCGAGCGTGAACACGCGGCGGAACAGGCAGTAGCTGTTCCGGGCGCGGCCGTCCGCGTGGGCGGGCCAGACCCACTCGGCCCGCCAACGGCGGGACCTCGCGAAGTGATCGCTGACGAACTGAGTCATCTTCGATGTTTCCTTTCTCACGTTGCCGTTGCGAGCGGGTATTCGCCGCCATCGACGAAGGCCTCGCACATGGCTTGGATCGCTTCGTCACTGTGGCCGGCGGCCCTGGGGTCAGGGTACCACTTGGCGATGAACCCGCCATCGTAGGTCCCGAATCGCTCGATCATGTGCCGGGCATAGTCGCGAATCTGCTCCGGCGTGCCTTCGACCATCGTCTTCTGAATATCCACCGGGCACCAGAAGCAGATGCGACCGCCGTAGCGGTCCGCCAGCGCGTCCACGCCCATGTTCTCCTGCTGGTCCTGCTGGATCACGTGCAGCCCGGCGTCGATGAGCGGATCGATCAGGTCGATGATGTAGCCGCAGCTATGCAGGAAACACAGCAGCCCGCGATCGCGGGCCGCCTGGTACACCCGGGCGTAGTGCGGCTGGAAATGCTCGCGGAAAACGGCCGGCGACACCATCGGCCGATCCTGCAGACCCCAGTCGTCGCACGAGAAGATGCCGTCCGCCCCGAGGTCGGCCATGCGGTTCATGCAGGTGATCGCGATATCGCCGAGCTTTGTCAGTAGCGTGTTGAGCTGCTCCGGATGCTCGACGGGATCGGTCCACGCCTCGACGTGCCCGCGGAGGTACTCGAGCCGGTGGATGAAGCTCAGTGGAATGAAGCCGAGCACGAACTTTTCGTCGGCATTGTCCGCGACGGACCGGGCGGCATTCTCGAAACGGGCGTCGAGGTCGAAACGCGGGAACCGGTAGGTCTCCAGCTTGCCGTAGTCATCGAGGGGATGTCCGATGCACTGGCCGTGGGTTTCGTCCTTCCGCAGTTTCGCCCAGACGCAGCCCCACTCGTCCTCGCCTTCGATCGCGGGTTGCCAGTCGGGGTTCGGCCCGACGCCGACCATCTTGAGGTCGCTGCCCCACGGTTCGGGCAGACTTCGGGGCACACGGTCGGGACCTTCGAAAAGCACGGCTCGTCTGACACGCTCGCGCGGCGTCATGGGGCGGCTCCCGTTGAGTTAGCGAAGCGAAGGTTTTATCACGAGCGGCGGACAATGGCGAATCCGTCACGCGCTCTCCGCGGCGACGTGCCCCGCCGGACGGCGATAGGCGATGTCCGGCCGGGTCGACCGGCCGGCCTCGAACCGCGAGACGTGCCAGCACGCCGCCCAATGCTGCTCGGCCACCTCGAGCAGCGGCGGGTCCTGCTCCCGGCATTGCGGATCATCGTCCATCGACGGACATCGCGGATGGAACGGACAGCCGGTCGGCAGCTCCGACGGGTCCGGCACCTGGCCGGGGATCGTGGGCAGCCGACCGTGCTGCTCGCCCAGCTTGGGCATCGACTCGAACAATCCCTGCGTGTATGGGTGGAGCGGGTTGCTGAACAGCTCATCCACCGTGGCGTACTCGACCACCCGGCCGGCGTACATCACCGCGACCACGTCGGCGTTCTCCGCGACCACCCCGAGATCGTGGGTGATGAGCATCATCGACATGCCATGGTGGAGCTGCAGTTCGCGCAGCAGTTCGAGAATCTGGGCCTGGATCGTGACGTCGAGCGCGGTGGTGGGCTCATCGGCGAGCAGAAGCCGGGGCTTGCAGGCGAGGGCCATGGCGATCATGACCCGCTGCCGCATCCCACCGGACATCTGGTGCGGGTATTCTTCGAGCCGGCGGGCGGGTTCGCCGATGCCCACGTCCCGCAGCGCGTCCGTGGCGATTTCGGTCGCCTCGCCGGCCGTGACCTGCTGGTGCAGCAGGATCGCCTCGAGAATCTGCTCGCCGATGGTGTACACCGGGTTCAGCGAGGTCATCGGCTCCTGGAAGATCATCGCGATCTGGTTGCCCCGGACCTGCTGCATCTGCCGTTCGTCGGCTTCGATGAGGTCGCGGCCGTCGAACACGATCCGGCCTCGCTCGTACCGGCCCGGGGGCGTGGGCACGAGCTTCAGCGTCGACAGCGCGCTGACCGACTTGCCGCACCCCGACTCGCCGACCACCGCCAGCGTCTGCCGCGGATAGACCGACAGGTTCACCCCGTTCACCGCACGCACCACGCCTTCGTCGGTCGTGAAAGTCACGGCCAGGTCTTTGATCTGCAGGAGCGGTTGGTCAGTCACTTCATTCATTCGTGTTCCTCGAGTCGTTGCTCGACCTCTCTGAGAAGTTGGGGCAGATGGTCCTTTACGATTCGGAACACACGTTCGTCTTCCACGACTGCGTACCCGTGCGCGAGGAGGTTGCGAAAATCCACGATGCGTCGAGCGTGGGTAAGCTTCGCGGCCAAGTCGGGATCGCAACGAAGTAAGCTGTTCATCGCTTCGCCAATGATCTCAAACTCCCGCTCGGTTGCGGCTTGCAGTAGACGGACCGATGAGTAAGCGTCAAGGTCGACGCCCGCGAGAAACCCTTCGATATTGCGGCACGACTCACGGATATCCAATAGCAGTTTCCGCGATTCAAGCCGCATAGAGCACCTTGCGCGATCGCTCGACGACCTGCCGGAAAACGGGGTTGCGAATCGCCCCCGGTTCGATCAAATCGACGGGCTTGCCGAACAACGTGCTCAGGTCGTCACGCAACGGGAAATACGTATCGAAAAGATCGACTGCCTCCGGTTCCCGGAACGTGACCAGCAGGTCAACATCACGACACTCGGCAAGTGAGGCGGCTGTGGCTGCCGAACCGATCACCTCCAGTCTGTCGACGCCGTATCGTCGGCAGATCGAAGCAATGCCATCGAGATGTGGCTCGAGTGCGCTCATCGCTTCGATTATACGATCATCACAACTGCGACGCCCGCTGGGTGTGCGGATCGATCGCGTCGCGGAGGGCCTCGCCCACGAGGTTGTAGGCGAAGACGGTGAAGAAGATCGCCGCCCCGGGAAAGATCACCAGGCCCCACTGCTCGCCGGCGCCCCGCGCTTCGTTGAGCATCTGGCCCCAGCTCGGCTCCTCGACCAGTCCCAGCCCGAGAAAGCTCAGCGTCGACTCGGTCAGGATCATCGACGCGATGCCGAAGCTCGCGAGCACGAGCACCGGCGTGATGCCGTTGGGGAGCATGTGGCGGAAGAGGATCGACCGCAGCGGCAGTCCGGCGGCCCGGGCCGCCTGCACGTAATCCATTCGGCGAATCTTCAAAAACTCCGCGCGGATGTACAGCGCGTAGCCCACCCACCCGGTCAGCCCGAGGATCACCGTCATCAGGTAGAGACTCCGCCCGTAGAACGCGACGATCATGATGAGCAGAAAGATCACCGGGATGGCGGAGAAGATTTCGACGAGGCGCATGCCCAGCAGGTCGACCCGGCCGGAGAAGTACCCCATCACGCCGCCGACGACGATGCCGATGGACGCCGCGATCCCGGTGGCGATCAGGCCGATGGTCAGGGCGATGCGGCTGGCGTGGATCATCCGGCTCGCCACGTCGGCGCCCTGAGAGGTCGTGCCCATCCAGTGCTTCGCCTGCGGCGGAAGCAGGCGTGGATCGTCTCCTGTGGCCGCGAGCACGTCGCGCTGACGGTCGTTGGGCGAGTAGGGAATCGGGGCGTGCACGGACCACGTCACGTCGCCCGCGGCGTGCGCTTCCCGGTAGTAACTGAGCACGTCGGTTTCCGGCGGTCGCACGAAGAGGAAGCTCGCAATCAGTGTCACGCTTACGACGCCCATCCAAACGAGCACCCGCCGGCGCGGCGGCAAGAGCCGCACCAACCAGAGCAACAGCGCCGCGAAGAAGGCGACAAGCAACGTCACGTCGATCGGCGTGAGGTATTCCAGCAGCGGGCTCGACACCTTGCCCTCTTGCTTCCACACGAGCGGATGGCTGTTAGCCAGCAACGGAGCGAACACCGCGAGCAACACCAGCAGCGCGACCCATCCCAGCCCCAGCAGCGCGCCCCAGTCGCCCAGGACCTCACGCGTCACGCGGCCGAGGAACGATCGTCGCGGCAGGCCGGCGACCGTCGGCTCACTCGAGTTGTTCGCCCGGCTACTCATAACTCACCCGCGGGTCGGCGATGGCGTAGCACACGTCCCGAACCAGCTCGCTGGTCAGTTTCAGCAGACCGGCGATCAGGGTCGTGGCCATGATCAACTCGCGATCCTTTTCGAAGGCGGCGTCCACGGCAAGCCGGCCCATCCCGTTAATGGAAAAGATCGTCTCGACAACGACGGACCCGACGAACAGGGCCGGGATGATGCCCGCCGCCATGGTGATCAGCGGCAGGACGGCGTTACGGAAGGTGTGCCGCCAGAGCACGATCCGCTCGCCGAGCCCCTTGGCCCGCGCGGTGCGGACGAAGTCGGCGGAGAGGTTGTCGAGCATCGAGCCGCGCATGACCTTGCTCATCACCGCGAATCCGCCATAAGTCAGGCAGAGCACCGGGAGAAACAGGTGCCAGATCGCGTCAAGCAACCAGCCGCCTTCAAAGCCCGCGTCCGTGAGCCGGGGGAAGAACGGCATCTGGTCGGCCTGAAGATCGTGCAGACCGGTCGTCGGGAACCAGTGGAAATGTTGTTTGCTGGCGAAGTACGTGATGAGCATCACGCCCGCCCAGATCACCGGAATCGACCACAACCCGATGAAAGCGAACCCGCTGCCCACGTCGAACCACGACCCGCGGTGACGGGCGGCGTAAACGCCGGTCACGATCGCCACCACGTAGATGATCGGGAGCGTGATGGCGTTGAGCAGAATGGTGATCGGCACCCGCTCCACGATCAGTTCCGTCACCCGCCGGCCCTTGAGGGTAAGCCCGAAATCGGGCGTCTTGAACGCGGGGCGGTCGAAGCGGATGCGCGACACGCCGGACAACTCGAAACGGAGATTACTGACCAGCACGTTCTGTGCTCGGCCGAGCCCGCGCTGTTCGAACGCTTCGTCGAGTTCCCGTCGAAGCAGCGTCTTCGCCTCGCGGCTGAGCTCGACGTCCATTGCCTCGTACAGTTCGAGGGCCTGCCGCGGTTGGACGAGCTCGCGGGCGAGGCGGTCGGCGACGTCCCGCGGCGTCTCGGCGAGGTAGGCCGCCATGTCCAGCGTCAGGTCCACCGCCTCCTTGAGGTACGCCGGATGCGTATTGAGGGCGAGCTGATCGAGCCGGTCGGCCACCGCCTCGCCGGTCGCCTCGTTGAACTCGATGTCGGACGACATGCGGAATCCGAGCGGCGAGATCTGGTTGAGCCAGCGCCCGAACTGCACCACCTTGGGCTTGTCCAGCCCGTAGCGCCGGGCCATGCGCTGGCGAACCCGCTTGGC
>CAYFQS010000122.1:0-9229 GCA_964345245.1 uncultured Planctomycetaceae bacterium
GGTGGCCGCCTTGGAGTTTGTACTTCCGATGAAGCGCCCCTCGCCGTCCGTCAGCCCCGACCGTCCACGCCTCGCCGCCGATCATCCGCGACTGCAACCTCACCGCGTCGCCGCCTTCCGTGCGCACGGCGCAGCGCAGATCAGCTCCGCCCGGCTGGTCCCACTCCCATTCGGTGAGATGGTCGTGACCGTTCGTGCGGACATCGGCGTCGATGCCCGCCTCAATCGCCAGTTCCACCGCACGGTCGGCGGTGAGGCTCATGCGCTGCACGCAGAGCCGGGGCTCGGCGGCGCTGATGAACCGTTCGTGGGTGATCTCGACCGTCGCCCCGCGGCGCGTATGCCAGCGGAGCGTTCGTCGGAGCGTCGCCTCGCGCAGATCGAGCGTTCGCTGGTGTGATTCGACGGCGGATCGGCCCATGTCCAGCCGCTCGCCGTCGACGGTCGGCACGAGCCCGAGGCACCACGGCAGGTTGACCATCTCGCGGTTGAGCGTCGGGTGCGGGGCGAACACGCCGGGGAGGTACGTGCCCCAGCGGCTCGGGGTCTCGGCGAAAGATTCGGCGGTGACGTTCGCCGGCAACCGCAGGTATCCGGTGTTCTGAGGGGCGTCGGCCAGCGGTTCCTCCAGCGACCCGCGCATGTGCAGGTAGCCGCTGCCCAGCGTGAACAGCCCTTCGACCGCCCGGGCCGTGGCCGCGTCGAATCCGTCGATCGTGATCGTCCAGCCGTCCGCGTCGCTCATGGTCACCTCATTCGCCGGCCAGTCTTGGCCGCGCCCGCGCCGTTGTCAACCCGCCGGGAGAAGTTGAGGCGTCCTGGCGTCCTGCGCTTCGCCCCGGTCGCTCGCGGCCATGTGGGGGCGATCGGAGCGGGCGAGCCGGCGCCTGGAACGATTTCGGTGTCTTCGAGTCGTCTCTGATGACCGCTCCCCTCCGGGCTGCAAAATTTGTGCGAGAAATTAAAAAAGACCTTGACAGGGGCGATTCATCGCGTAGCTTTGATATCGTTCAGTTCGTACACCACGTTTCTTTAGCCATGGGAGGCCTGCACAATGCTCAAGCGCACCGCCACACTGTCTGTCGCGATTCTCGCCCTGTTCCTGCTGGGCCAGCCGACACAAGCCGATTTCGTCGAATTCGATTTCCAAGGAGAATCGGACGACACCGAACACGACGTCGGCGTGCCCGACGCGACCAACACGTACTGGTTGGCCCAGACCGGGCTGGGCACGAACGACACCGATGCCCGCAATCAGCCCAAGATCCAGGTGAAGTCGAGCGTCGCGTGGGATTCGGGCACGTCAACGGGCGACCTGGTCAAGGAGTGGCTGACCAACCGGGCCGTGATCGATTATACGCTCTCGCTAAACATGGAAGAACTGGCCGGCGAGGCGGGCACCCTTGGTCTCGACCTGGATGACGACGGCACGACGGACAGCAACTTTACGGAAAGTCTGAAGAACGGGGCGTGGAACCTGACGTTCGTGTTCGGCGGTGGTGCTAGTAACACCAGCGCATTCAAAAATGTCAAGTTCGTGCACAAAGGCTCGGTGCAGTACGCCGGCTACAACAGCGGCACCCTCGACGACGATCCCCCGTTCATCGCGACCGGCAGTACGGACTGGGGCGCGTTTCTGGACAGCAGCTCGGAAGATGCGGACGCCCTGGCTGACAAATTCGAGAAGATCTGGATCGGCATCGACATCTCGGTAGACACAGCCGCGACGCACACGTCGTACATCGCGGTGGATAACGTGCGGCTTACGGCCGTGCCCGAGCCGGCGTCGCTGACGCTGCTGGGCGTGGGCGGCCTGATGATGCTGCGTCGCCGCCGCCGCGGATGACCACCCGGGCCGGTCGCCGACAGAAAGACGAGCCGTCTTCTGCCGCGTGACGAGATACAACGATACTTGTGCCATGGGCAAGGCGTTCCGACCCGTCGGGACGCCTTGCCCGTGGGCGCCGCGCTGGCGGCGCCCACGGTCCTGATCCATGTGGGTTTTCGCAGAAGCGTTCTACTGCTTCGCGGCGCTGATCACCGCCTGGAAGAGCGTCTGGAAATCGGGGCATGAAAGCCAGCCGCGGTCGGCGTAGTTCGCCGTGGAGTCGCCGTACAGGATCGTGCGGCGCGTGACGTTGCCCGACCTGCGGCGGTTGCTCGACTGGTTGCCCGGGGCGAGCCACCAGACGGATCCGCGCCCTACCGGCCGCCGGGTCACCGCGGGCGCATCGCCCTGCGTGTGGTCCACTGCGAGCACGTCCACGTCGTCCGCGGGGTCGGCGGCGTACACCTGCGTCGCGGGCAGTTGGAGTTCGTCCGGCACGCCGACCAGCCGCTCGCGCCCGGCATCGGTGAGCCGATACGTGCGGTCGGTTTCGGTGAACTGCCACGGTTCGGTGGGCTTTGCGTCCACGCCGACGAGCTCGCCGAAGGCGCGGTCCTGGTCGGGCATACCGGCATGGCACATGCCGACGATCGCCGCGCCCGCCTCGGCGGCGCTTCGTAGTTCGGCGACCACCTCCCCCGGCAGCGCGACCCACGAGACGTTGACCACGATCACCTTCGCCCGGTCCTTCACGTCCTTCAGCGTGGCGTAGTCGCGAAGCCAGCGGACGCTTTGCCCGGCGTCTTCGGCGAGCTTGACAAGCTCCTTGCCGTGGAAGAACGGCTCGACCACGATCACGTCGGTCTTGCGTTCAAGATCCCGCGTGACGCTCACCTCGTGCCGCCCGGCGGTGACGGCGAAGCGCACGCACTCATCGGCCTCGACGTCGAAGTCAGCCACCGCCCCACCGTCGCACTCGACGCGCGCCGGCTCGCCTTCCATCCGTCCCGGAATGCGAACCCGCAGCACCGCGTCGCGATTGACGTCGACGGTGAACGCGTGGCGGTAAGGATCGTACCGGCCGCTCACGCGGGCGCCGTTGAAGGTCGTCACGCCGCGGTAGGTCAGCCGCTGATAGCGCCAGCGCCGGGGCAGGTTGACGCCGACGTTGACCACGTTGTCCCACGTGCTGCCCTGGGCGAGCATGGCGCCGATGCTGGAAAGCCAGGCGCCCGAGGCGGGCAGGAACGGGGCGAATCCGCCGGTCTGCATCTCGTAGAGGCGCTCGTTGAAGTAGCCGGCTCCGCAGACGTAGTCGGTCGCGTCGTCCTGGCAGCGGAGGGCGAGTTCGGTGGCGCCGGCGTTGGCTTCGAGTTCCAGCCCGCCGGCGATGCTCAAGCTCGTCGCCGAACTCGCCGCCCACCACGGCATGAGATGATACGTCGCGGCGGGCAGGTGCTCGAAGTAGTCGTAAACGTACCGCCACCAGCCGGCCATGTCGGCGAAGGGCTCGACGTCGCCCATGTACGGAATCCGCATGTCCCACATGCCCGGTTCGCTCAGGTCGATCGGGTGATCGCGGAAGTAGTCGGCGATCTCGCGGCAGGTGCGGACGGTCTGGTCGTCATGCCCGAGCGCCTCGCCGTAGTCGGCGCACCGTCCGAGCACGGCGGCGGTCAGGGCGAGGACGCCGCGCTGCTTCGCTGCCTCGCGGTCGCCCTGGCCGACGTCGTGCGCCGTCTGTCCGACGAGCGTCCACCCCTCGCCGTCACGGCCGAGCACTTCGTCGAGGATGAACGCCGCCACACGATGCAGATACGGGAACGCCCGCTCTTTCAGGTCCTCGGAGTCATGGGTGTGTTCGTAAAGGCGAATCTGCACGTTGGCGAAGTTGAGGTTCACAAACCACGCCGCGGTGTCGCCGAGCGTGCCCGGCGTGCCGTCCCAGTGGGTCATCCACATGTGCGGCCGGCCGTCGGGGCGCATGGTCCGCACGAGCCAGTCGGCGAACTGCCGCACCTGTTCGACCCGACCGGTGCGGAGCATGCCGTCGGCCATGAAGAAGGCGTCCCAGTAGGTGCGGCCGTGGAACCGCTGGCTCCACAGGTTGCCGCTGAACAGGCCGTTGAACCAGCTCTGCCCGGCCCGCAGGAGGTACTGCTGCTGGAGGGTGAGCAATTCCTTCTCCGGGTCGCCGATTTCGAAGTCCAATCCCTCGTCCGCGAATCCGGACCACGCCGTCGCCGCTGAGTCCAACGCCGCCTCAATGCCCCGATCGCGAAGCAGTCGAACCTGCTCGGCCGCGTATTCCTCCGTGTGCGTGTCCGTCCGGTCCGAACCGCAGACGACGCGAATTCCGGTGCCCAGGTTCTGCCCCTGACCGGCCCAGCGCAGTTCGATGCGGTCGTCGGCTTCGGCGCCGCGGGCCTCGTCGGCGCACGCCAGGGTCCAGGTGATCGTCACCGGCCGATGGACGACCTCCGTGGAGGTCTCGGTCGACGCCCGCCACGAGCGGCGGACGTGTTCGTCGGCCACCGTCGTGTCGAGCCCGCCGCTCGCCAGCGGCTGACCATCGCGCAGCGTCTGGTGGCAGCGGACGGTCAGGGCGAGATCGACCGGTCGGTCCGCCTCGGCGTCGAAGGCGAAGTCAAAGGCGCCGGCGTCGGGCGCGATGTCGCACCGCCAGCGCAGGCGCACGCCGGCGAGGGTGAACGAGGTCTCCGCCAGGCCGGTGCGCGGCGTGAAGGTTCGCCGCCAGTCGCGGGCGTGCCGCTTGATCGCCGCGGTGTCGTAAGCGCGACCGTCGATCTCGACGATGTAGTCCAGCCACCCCAGCGGCATGGGCACCCAGTCGGGGCGCGTGGGCCCGGGCGGTTCGCGGCGCTGGCGGTAGTGCCGTGACAGCGCGTCGCTGTGGTACAGATGCAGGTTGTCGCGGATCAGCATGTCCGGATGCGTCACCGAGGCGGTATCGGGATACTGGCCGATGCGGAAATTCAGGCCCTGCATGCCGGTGGCGTCGAAGCCGGCCGCGAGCGCGCCTGAGCCGAGAAACACCGCCATGATGTCCTCGGGCATGACGTCCCACGCCTCGGTGACCGTCTCCCGCGTCAGTTCGCGCACCGCGGATTGTCGAAAAAGCAAAACCTGTCTCCTTCATGGATGCGACGGCTGCGCCTTGGCCGGGGCGGCCGATGCTCACTCGCCGCTCTCGCCGACAAAGCCCCACCACGTCTCGTTGGTCCAGCCGGATACCCAGCCCGGCTCCATCTCGATGTGGCTCTTCGTGGCCCGGCTGCGGCCGGCCGACCACTCGAGTCGATCCGCGCTGCGATTGTTCTGCACCAGCACGTTCATGCGCACCCGCGCACCGAGGTCATGCGGCAGTTGATCGAGTTCGCTCCACGGCAGAGCGATTTCGTAGACGTAGCCCTCGTCCAGTCGCGAGACTTCGACCCGGCTGCCGGGCACCTTGCAGTGCTCGCCGAGCCAATCGTAGTCGATGGGCAACGGATGGACGTAGTAGAATCCGGGCTTGCGGACCCGCATGATCTCCGCTCCGCCGTCGTTGGTCGGGTAGATCATGTAGAGGTACTGATTCCGCAGCGAGGCCCCGAGCCCGTGCAGCGGGTGGTCGGGCGGGAACACCTCGTACTTCGGGTCGTATTGCCGCGTGAAGGCCATGGCCCACTGAATCAGATCGCCGCCGGCGGCGGGCGTCGGGCCCGGCTTGAGGTAGATGTGCTCGGCGCCGACCTGGAACTTGTGGAACTGCTCGCCGCTCAGCATGGGCGGGGATTCGCTTCGGCTCGGATCGTGGACCCGGGCCATGAGGTACAGATGCTCGTCATCGTGGGCGAAGGCGAACTGGGCGGTGAATTGCCCGGCCTGGGCGGCGAAGTCCCGCCACGGGAACCACGCCTGCTCCGAGAGGTCCGGGCCGAGCTCGCCCGGCGAGGCCGACATCGTCACCGGCACCGCGCCCAGCCCCTGCCACTCGTCGATGCTTCCGTCCACGCTCGGCGTGCCGCGAACGATCAGCGCCTGGTAAACCGTCTCGGCGTGATGGGCCGAACCGACGGGGGTCTCGACCGCGACCTCGACGGGGAAGCGATTGCCTTCCGTCGTCCGACCGGTCACCGGGAACTCGAAGCGCTTCTCCTCGACCGGACCGAGTTCCACCGCGGCCCGATTCGATTCGAGCGTCAGGCCATCAACCTTCACCGACACCTCGCCCCGGACGGGGCGGTCGTAGGCATTGCGCAGGTTCACCGCGATGGCCGGCCCGTCCGACCAGCGCCGGGTCACGTCCCCCTCGATGGTGATCTCCACCGGCGTGAGCCCACTGTACGGGGCGTCGGTGAGGATCTTGCGGAACTCCTCGACAGGCCCGTTGAACTCGACGTAACGCGGGGTCCGACCGACGGCGACCACCTGCCGACCGGATGCGTCGGTCTCCGGCTCGACCGGGTTGGCGTGCATGTCCAGCACCCGCAGCCGATCGTCGTCCGGCAGATGCATGCGAACGTCGTCATCGATGAAGGCCTGACGGAAGACCTCGCCCGACTTCCCGCCACGGGAGGTGACCGTGGTGAGCAGGACGGCGACGTGCCGGTCGGCGTCATCGCCTTCGAAGAGCAGTGCGAACGGAGGCCGCTCGGGATGCACGATCTCGCGGAAGGCGGCGCCGCGCAGGGCGTGGCGCATGGCCGACGCCCAGACGATTGAAGTCTGCGGGTGATCGCGATTGGTGAAGAGCATGTTGGGGTGCCAGAGACTGATGCGGGTTCCCCCGAGGGCGAGGTAGCCCAGGGCGTGGCGGACGGAGTTGGCGTCGCCGCGCCACGCCAGCCACGTCTCGGTCTCCCAGAGCTCCTTGTCGTAGTACTTCGCCAGGCCGAACGCATGCCCGCTCATCGGGTCCATGTAGTGGGTGCTGATCGCGTCGATCTGGTCGGTCATGCCGGCGGCGAACAGCTTCCACTGCGTGTTGTGCGGGGAATCGGCGGCAATCACGTCCAAAGGCGGATCGACGGCATCCGCCGCCGCCCGAATCTGCCGGAGAATCCGCCGGTAGTATTCGCCGGTCGCCATCCAGCCGGTGATCCCGAAGCCCTCCCACGGCTCGTTCCAGACGTTGGTCGCCCGCACCATGTCGCGGTACTTGTCGAAAAACTTCACGTGAGCTTCGCGAAAGGCGTCAAGGTTCTCCGGGGCGGGCGTGGTGTCCACCTTCCACCCGCCGCGATAGCCGCTCGCGACCATCTGATCGGTCTCGGGCGTGCGGGCCCAGTTCGGCACCGGGCCGACGATATGCATCAGGTTGATTCGATGCTCAGCCAGCACGTCCATCAGCGCATCCGTTTCGTCCCACCGGACCTGTCCCTCCTGCGGTTCCCACATGCCCCAGAAGAACGGCTGGCGCACCCAGTCGATGGCCGCCTTCTTCAGCGCCTCGAGGAACGGCCCCGCCCCGAAGCCGGTCGCCCGCGAGTTCGGCTTGCCCTTGCGGACATCCAGGTGCGAGGAGACGAGGAAGAATCCGTCGCGATGCCAGTCTCTGGTGTCCCGCGAGGGGACGACGGCGACGGAGCCAAGGTACTTGTGCCGGCGCTGCCCGCCGCGCTCGGCGACGAGGGTCACGCCGATCAGCCGATGGCGGTCGCGGGGGATATCCACGGAGACCGTCGCTTTGCCCTCGGCATCGAAGGTCGCCTCCATGGGCACGGTGCGGACGCGGGCGACCTCGGTGACACGGATGTCCGGGGTCCAGTTGTTGCCGCCGAGACTGTCGGCCATGACGAGCGATTGCAGTGCGACGTGCCCCTCGATCCGCGTCTCGGCCGGGCCGCTTATCGCGATCGTCGCCCGCGGCTTCTCGCTGGTGAAAAACACGTTGTGCACGTGGGCGGTGCTCATCGTCGCGTCGAGCCCCTGCAGCGCGGGCCGCAGACGCACGTCGTGAATCGTGCCCTCCCAGTCCGGCGTGATGGCGGGCCGGACCTTGGCGTCGAAAAATTCTCCGCCCTTCTTCGGATAGGTCACGTGCACCTTCTGCCCCGCCTCGACTTTCAGCGGCATGACGTAGCGCAGCAGAGCGGCGCCCTCGCCGCGCCGGCGGGCCTCGGCGTCGTCCGTGTCAATCGCGAAGTAGGGAATGGAGTTTACGTCCCAACTGCCCCGGCCCATCTGTTCCACCACCTGCTGGTCATCGACCCAGACGCTGTAGCGGACGCCCACGTCGTCCCGGTTCGGCGGGACCGTGGCGACCATTTCCAGAAAATATGTGCCCGGCGCCTCCGGCTCGATGGTGCGGACGGCGCTTTCCACGTCCACCGGTTGAAGATGGGAGTGCCGCTGCCCCCCTGCTTCCAGCGCGAACATCAAGGACAACATTGCCGGGAGCAGTACCGCCCATCGGTGACATCGCAGGTTGGATTGACGCATGAGATTGGTCTCCGTTTCTCGGGAATTCTGGTTTTGCCCGACCCGGACTTGCCGCGAACGTCGTTCCGCAAGTCCCCGGGTCGAGCTGCGTTTCTGTCTGCGGACCGCCCCGGGGCGGCGGCCCGCACGTTGAGTGATTTACGTCTCAGCGCCCCGCCAGGCGTACACGTGTCGCGACCTGGCTTTGAGCGCGTCGGTTTCCTGCTTCTCGCCGGTGGTGGCGTCCTCGACGAACGTCGTGACGTCGAGGGGCAGTTCAAGGTCCTCAAAGGCCCACAACACGCGGTCGTCGCCGTGGCAATAGAGCACGCCGGCTTCGCCCGGCAAAACGGTGCGGTCGCGCATTTTCGACTCCACCGCGTTGTAGACCCGCAGCATGCTCAGTTGCTCGTCCGTGGCCAGTTCCGCGTCCGACTGCCGCCGCCCGTTGCGCCAGGCCAGTTCACGCGACTTCGGGTTCCACGACAGGTACCACATCATGCGGTAGGCCAGCCCCTGGAAAAACACGTCGTCCGGGTCGTAGCCGGCCTCGGCGATCTGGTCCGGATCGAAGCGGCAGAAGCAATCCGCCCAGAGCCCGAGAGTGTCGGCCCGCTGGGCGCCGCTGCTGCCGGTGCGGCTGAGCCCGAACACGCCCCGGTCCTCGCCCGAGTAGACGTAGCCCGCCTTCTGCATCTCCACCATCAGCGACAGATGCGCGTGGTACTGCGAGAGGATTTGCGACGACGGGCCGTCCTCCGGATGGACATTCGCCGAGTCGGTCACCTGGTCGTCGGTCGCGCCCTTGCGATTCGCCCCTGGGTTGTAGATCCAGTGGAACTTGTCGCTGGAGAGATTGAAGCTGGAATCGAGGAAGATGCCGCGAAGGCCGACCTCGTCGTAGGCGTACTTCCACTGCTTCATCCAGTAGTCGCGGACGGCCTGGCTGCGCAGGTTCATCACGCAGAACCGCGG
>CAYFQS010000123.1:0-9204 GCA_964345245.1 uncultured Planctomycetaceae bacterium
GGTTCTCTATTACGCATTTGCCCATACTACACACTCACTCTCTACAGATGAATCCCGTGGAAGCCCCCGAAACCCAGCGCGACGACCAGCCGACGTCTGAATCCGCCCACCGCGTGCACATCATCGCCTGCGGCGTGCTGTCGATCGACCTGAAGGCGATCGGGAAGGAACTCGGCATCGACGCGTCGTGGCAGTTTCTGCCCGGCGGGCTGCATTCGAGCCCCAACGAGCTTCGTCGACGATTGCAGGAAACCATCGACGAGGCCTCGGCCCGGCAGGCCGGCGATATGCTCGCGATCGGCTACGGCGTGTGCGGGCTCGGGAGCGTCGGCATCCACGCCCGTCACATCCCCCTTGCCATTCCGCGGGTGCACGACTGCATCGCCCTGTTCCTCGGGTCGGACCGGGCCTACAAGGAGCAGTTCGCCAGGTGTCCCGGCACGTACTACATCTCGGCCGGCTGGGTCGAGGAGAAGGCCGACCCCCAGACGACCGGCGCCTCCCCCGTCCAGTGCGGGCCGACGTGCTTCGAGTTTGAGGAGCTGATAGAGAAGCATGGCGAGGAAAACGCCGAGGAAATCCGGCGCTTCCTCACGAGTTGGCAAGGCAACTACCAGCGGGCGGCGTTCATCGACACCGGCGTGGAGAAGCGGAAGGAGCGCTACGCCGCCCACGCCAGACGCATGGCCGAGGCCTTCGACTGGGATTACGAGGAACTGCCCGGCACCGGCGACCTGCTGCGGAAGCTGCTGACCACGCGCCGGTCGACCGAGGAGATTCTCATCGTCCCGCCCCATCACGTGACGGCGTACGATCCGGTCGCGAAGGGGCTCAAGGCGGTACCGATCTGGGAGGCCGAGACCGAAACCGCCCGGCGCCGCCACACGCTCGTGTTCGAGGGCGACGGCGATATGGCCGGGACCGACGATGATCGACCGCCGGTGCGCATCGGCCTCGGGATCGACGCCGGCGGCACCTACACCGACGTCGCCCTCTACGACTTCGAACGCGACCACGTACTGCAGAAGGCCAAGGCCCTGACCACCCGGTGGGACTTCACCATCGGGATCAACGAAGCGCTCGATCAGCTCGAGGCGGAGCGGCTGGCCGACGTCGAACTGGTGTCGATCTCGACCACGCTGGCGACGAACGCCATCGTCGAGGACCGCGGTCAGCCGGCGGGGCTGCTGATCATGCCGCCCTACGGCCTGTTCGATCCGGCCGACATCACCTACCGGCCGCTGGAGGTGATCGCCGGCAAGCTGGAGATCGACGGTACGCAGATCGAGCCGGTCGACCTCGAACAGGTGCGGCGGATCGCCCGCGAGATGGCGGATCGGCGCGGCGTGCGGGCCTTCGGTGTGTGCGGGTTCGCCAGTCACAACAACCCGTCTCACGAACTGGCGGTCAAGGCGGCGATCGAGCGGGAAACCGGGCGGACCGTGACCTGCGGGCACGAGGTGTCGGAGGGCGTGAACTATCGCGTCCGGGCCGCCACCGCGGCCCTGAATGCCCGGATCATCCCGTGTCTCGAAGCCCTGGTGGACGACGTGGGCCGCTCGCTGCGGCAGCGCGGGATCGCCGCGCCGATGACGGTGGTCAAGAGTGATGGGTCGCTGATGAACCTCGACCGCGCCCGCAGCAAGCCGATCGAGACGATCCTGTCCGGCCCGGCGGCGAGCGTCGCCGGAGCGAAGTACCTCGCGAAGGTCGACGAGGCCCTCGTGGTCGATATGGGCGGGACGACCACGGACACCGCGGTGATCGCGGATGGGCTGGTGCGCACCTCGCCCGAGGGCGCCCGCGTGGGCGGCTGGCGGACGCACGTGCAGGCGCTCGACATGCGGACGCTCGGGCTCGGCGGGGATTCGCTGATCGGCTGGGAGAAGCGGAAATTGCAGATCGGCCCCCGCCGCGTCGGACCCGTGAGCTGGCTTGCCGATCGCCGCCCGGAGACGATCGACGCCTTCGACTGGCTTCGCCGGCACGTCGATTATTTCGACGTGTCGACCAGTCGCATGACCCTGGTCTCGACCAACGGCCACGGCGACACGGCCGGGCTCGAACTCAGCGATGTCGAACGGCGAACGCTCGACCTGCTCCGCGATCGACCGCACTGTCTGCAGGAACTCGCCCAACGGGTGATCGGCGACAAATGGGCCCACGTTCCGCTCGGCCGACTCGAGGAGGCGCACCTGATTCAGCGTTGCGGGCTCACGCCGACCGACCTGCTCCATGCCACCGGACAGTCCGGGCTCTGGAACGTTCAAGCCGCCGAAAAGATGTGCGAACTGCTCGCGAGGTTGCTGGAAATGGAGCCGCGGGACTTCGCCGACCACGTGCTCGAACAGGTGGTGCGCCGGCTCACCGTCGAACTGCTCAAGAAGCAGCTCGATGAGAAGATCGATCCCGAATCCATCGACCACGACCCGGCCTGCCGGGCGTTGGTGGAGAACATGCTCGCCGGCGGGGGCGAGGGACTGGACGTGGAGATCAAGCTGCACCGCCCGGTCGTGGGCATCGGGGCGCCGGTGCATTTCTTCCTGCCCGAGGCGGCGCGGCGGCTGCAGACCCACGCGATCATTCCGCCCAACGCCGACGTGGCCAACGCGGTCGGCGCGATCACGAGCCGGGTGACGGTGCATCGACAGGTGCGGATTTCGCCGAACGATCTCGGGCAGTACGCGCTCTACGGGTTGCCGGACGCGCCGACGTTCGCCGAGTTCGCCGAGGCCCACGACTACGCGGTGGCCGAGCTGCAACGGATCGTCCGCGCCGCGGCCAGGGCGACGGGCACCGCCGAAACGCGGGTCGAGATTGAGGTGGATGACCGCGTCGCCCCGCTCGCCGAAGGCGGGCAGTTCTTCCTCGGTCGCACGCTCGAGGCCCGCCTCACCGGCCGCCCGGACCTCTCACGACTGATCGCCGGCAACATGTAAAGCCGACGATGGCATCGTCGGCCGGGACGTTCGCTCACGTGCGGGTCGTTGAAATGTCGCCGATCGTCGCGGCCGCCGCGATGGCATCCCGGGCGAGGCGTCAGACCTCGCGAATTTCGTTGATCTTCGCCTCGACGAGTTCGTCGACCTTCTTCTCGTGCTCGTCGGTGAGCTTCTGCACTTCGTCCTTGGCGTGCTTGGCGTCGTCCTCGGCGATGTGCTGGGACTTGTCCTTCTCCGCCTGGTCGATGTGCTTATTGGCGTCCCGCCGGGTGTTGCGGATCGCGACCTTGGCCTGCTCGGCCATCTTCTTCACCGAGGTGACCAGTTGCTCCCGCCGCTCGCCGCTCAGCGGCGGCAACGACAGGCGAATCTGCTTCTGCTCCGTCTGCGGGTTCAGCCCGAGCCCGGAGGACTGGATCGCCCTGGCGATCTCGCCGGTCGATGAAGCGTCGAAGGGCTTGATGAGCAGTTGCGTGGGTTCGGGCACGCTGATCTGGGCGAGCTGGCGGAGGTCGGTCGGCGAGCCGTAGTAATCGACCTTCACGTACTCGACCAGGGCGGGCGACGCCCGGCCGGTGCGAATGCCACGCAGTTCGCCCCGCAGATACTCCACCGCCTTGTCCATCCGGTCTTCGCAGTCCAGTTGAATTTCGTCCAGGTCCATCGTTGCGGCTCCCGTGCTTACGTCGCGTGGCCGACCAGCGTGCCCACGGTCTCACCCGCCACCGCGCGGGCGATCTGGCCGGGCGTCTTCAGGTTGAACACGATAATCGGAATGCCGTGCTCCCGGCACATCTCGAAGGCCGAGAGGTCCATGACCTTCAGTCCCTGCGAGATGGCATCCCGGTAATCGAGATGATCGTAACGTTTGGCGTCGGCGTTGTCCTTCGGGTCGCGGTCGTACACGCCGTCCACCTTCGTGGCCTTGAGCAGCACCTGGGCGCCGATCTCCACCGCGCGAAGGGATGCGGCGGTGTCGGTGGTGAAGAAGGGATTGCCCGTGCCCGCGGCGAGGATGATCACCCGCCCTTTCTCAAGGTGCCGCAGGGCCCGGCCGCGGATGAACGGCTCGGCGACCGACGAGAGGTTGATCGCGGTGAGCACCCGCGCCGGCTGCCCGAGCGTCTCCAGCATCTCCTTGAGTGCCAGGCCGTTGATCACCGTCCCGAGCATGCCCATGTAGTCGGCGGTGGCCTGGGGGATGTGGCCCTGGCTGGACAGCGCGGCCCCGCGGATGATGTTCCCGCCGCCGACCACGACGGCGACCTCGGCCCCGAGCTTCGAGGCGGCGAGGATCTCCCGGGCCACGATTTCGAGTTCTTCCCCGTCAATCCCGAACCCATCGGGCTTGCAGAACCCCTCTCCGCTGATCTTCAGCACAACGCGCTGGTACTTCGCTTCGCTCATGTGCAGTCGCCGCCTTGAGATACGCCATGACGCCAGAGGGGAGATTTGACGATGTTTGCCCGCTCAGGTCAAGGCGCGGACGAACGCGGCGACTCGACCAAAGGCCGCCCCGGCGCGGCCCCGCTTCAGCGGGCCGCCGGCGCACCGCCCGGCTTCCGCCAGTTCAACCGGTCGACTGCGCCCACTGGATCAGCACGTCGGCGACCTCGGGGCGGGAGAATTCCTCCGGCGGCCGTTCGCCCCGGGCCAGCAGCTCGCGAACCTTGGTGCCGGAGAGGAAGACCTGGTCGCCTTCGAGTTTCGGGAAGGTTTTGCCGCTGACCATGCTCTGGGCGCGGTGGCTCCATGCGGCGTGTTCGAATTTCAGGATTTCGATCTGAATTTCGCCCGCCGCGAATTCGTCGAAGATGTTCTGCGCATCGTAGGTGCCGTAGTAATCGCCGACCCCGGCGTGGTCGCGGCCGACGATGAAGTGGCTCACCCCGTAGTTCTGCCGGGTCAGGGCGTGTTGGATCGCTTCGCGCGGCCCGGCGTACCGCATCGCCGCCGGCATCACCGACAGAATCGTCCGCTCCGGGACGAAGTAATGGCGGATGATCGTCTGGTAGCACTGCATCCGGACCTCGGCGGGGATGTCGCCCGGCTTGGTCTCGCCCACGAGCGGGTGAATCAGCAGCCCGTCGGTGATCTCCTGGGCGCACTTGCACAGATACTCATGAGCGCGGTGGATCGGGTTGCGGGTCTGAAAAGCGGAGACGGTCTTCCAGTTTCGCTCGGCGAAGGCGGCCCGCGTCTGGGCCGGGGACAGGCGGAACTCGGTGAACTGCTCGCCCGGCTGCGTCTCGGGCACGATGCTCAGTACCGCCACCGGTCCGCCGAGGCACCAGTCGCCTTCGTCCATCACCTGCTTCACGCCGGGATGGGCCTCATCCGACGTGCGGAAGACGTTGGGAATCTCCAGCGTCTTGTCGTGGGGGTAGATCTCTTCGACGTTCATCACCGCCATGAGCGTGCCGTCGGGGTGATGCAGGGCGACCTGCCCGCCTTCCTTGACCGAGCCCTTGACCTTCTCATCCACCGCGAGGGTGATCGGGATGGGCCAGACCGTGCCGTCGGAGAGCTTCATGTCGGTGCAGATGGTCTTGAAATCATCCGCCCCGACGAAGCCGATCAGCGGCGAGAAGGCGCCGATGGCGATCATCTCGAGATCGCAGGCCTGTTTGGCGCTGAGGGTGATGCTCGGCAATTCGCCGGCCTCCGCGGCCAGGGCCTTGCCGCGTTCGGCATTCACGAGGCGATTGACGAGCGTGCCGCCGTGCGGCATGATCAGATCCTGCTCAGACATAGCGATCTCCCGATGATTGGACGCGTATGGTTACTCGGCGGCGGATAGTAACCCGCCCGCCCCGCTGGGGCAAATATACTGGATGGATCGGCGGATCGCGCCCGTCTATCGTCACTCGTTTTCTCTGTTTGAAAGGATCGCCCTGTGCACAAGCTTCCCGCCACGATGTTCGCAACCATTCTCACCGCGATGGCCTGTTCGGCCGCGCTCGCGCAGATGCCGGCGGCGCCGACCACCCGTCCGGCATCGGAGGTCTCTCCGGAGGCCGCGAAGCTGATGAACGCGATGGCGGAGGCCTATCGCACGACGGACCTCTACTTCGTGAAGTATGAGATGGAGGTCGTCGCCTCCAGCGGCGGGCAGGTGCTGCAGCGCCAGGGGGACATCGAGGTCGCCTTCGCCTTCGATCGTGAAGCGGACAAGCTCGCCAGTGTCACCGAGGACCGAAGCGGGCGGGGCCATGTTCCGACCTCGCGCGCCGCCGTGGTTGGCGGGCAACTTCAGATGAAGATCGACCAGATCGAGGGCTGGCACCTGGAGAAGCCGATCCCCGTGCCCATGACCTTCAGGACGCTCGCTCAGCAGGCCCCGACGCTGGCCCAGCCGTCGCCCGCCCCGGATGTGATGATGCTCCTGGCCGAGGACCCGCTCGCCACGTGGCGGATGGGGGCGTCCGGGATCAAGACGGTGGAGGCCAATGACCAGGGCCGGCCGGGCCTGCAAATCCGCACCAGCCACCCCAGGGCCGGTGACATGACGATGACGGTTCGGCTCAATCCGGAGTCGGACTTGATCGAGAACCTGTCGATGTCCATGGACCGGCAGATGCAGATGCCGAACGGGCAGCCGGCGACGGTGAACATGAAGCAGGTCGCCACCGTGGTCGAGCGTAAGATCGGCGAGCCGCCGGCCGAGAAATGGTTCGTGGTCGATACCGAGGGTTCGCAGGCGGTGGCGAGTCTCAAGGAACTTTCAGAAAAGGCCCGCGGCGGTGATGAGGGCGCCGGGGGCGGGCCGGAAGCGATGAAGGGCAAGCCCGCTCCCGCGATCGATCTGCAGACCGCGGGCGGCGAGCCGTTCTCCCTCGCCACGCTCGACGCCGACGTGGTCGTGCTCGACTTCTGGGCCACCTGGTGCGGCCCATGCCGCCGGGGCCTGCCCAAGCTGCAGAAGGTGCACGAATGGGCCGAGCAGGAAGACAAGTCCGTCGCGATCTACACCGTGAACCTGCGCGAGTCTCCGAAGCAGGCCAAGACCATGTTCAAGGAACTGAACCTCACCATGCCCATCCTCATGGATACCGATGGCAGCGTGGGGCAGGCCTACGGCGTGAAGGGGATTCCGCAGACCGTGGTCATCCACAACGACCGCGTCGCCGAAGTTCACGTCGGCTTCGACCCCAATATGGACATCCAAATGATCTCCGAGATCGAGAAGCTGCTCGGCGATGATTGATCCGATCCGCGCCGGTTGTTAGCATCCAAGGCAATGCTCAAGCGACTCGTCATTGCGGTGATCGCCGTGGCCGGCGTGCTCGTGGTGCTCTGGCTTATGCCCCGGCACTACAAGGTGGAAGTGAACAGGGGCCTGGTGCTGCACGGCGAAGGCGATGCGCCCCTTCGGGCCAACAGCGGCCGCACGCGTCACGAAGGCGTGGCCGGCGACCTGGTCCATCCCGACGCCACCGACGTGGTCGCCTACGGCACCTTTCCGGACTCGCCCACCTATGCCGTGCTTCGATTGAGCGACGGCGAGCATCTGCTGATCTCCGATGCCGAGAAGATCACCGCGGAAGTGGCCGGGGTGGCGGACGGTTTCGAGGCGCTCCAGTCGTTCCACCGCGATCTGGATTGGGCGGCGGTCCGGTGGACCGAGCCGGCTTTCGCCGACAGCCGCGAGGCGACCAAGCGCCTGGTCATCGCCGGTGTGGCGGTGATCGGGGCGATCCTCTTCGTGATCTTCGCCGGCTCGAGGGGCGCCGAAGAACCGACCGCCGACCAGCCGCCCTTCCCGCCCGACGACAACCAGCCCACCGAGAAATCAACCGCACGGTGATCCCCGCGTGGGGTTTCCGGCAAGCCGGACCGCAGCATCAGCGAAGGTCCGGAACCGTTCCGCCACCTGCCTTGCTTTGCTCAACGCCTGTGCGGTTCCTGGCCTGTCCCGCCCTCTTCGAATCACCCGCCCGGCGTCGTCGGCCACGAGGCGGCGACGAGCAGCACGAACATCAGCACGCCGCACACCCACGTGATGCGGTCGGTCAGGGCGAAGACGATCGGGTCTTCGTGCATCGCCCCGCGCTCGGCGACGAACCACACGCGGGTCACCCAGTACAGCATCACCGGGGCGCAGAACCACAGCACCTGCGGGCTGGGATAGAGATTGGTCACGATCGCCGCCTCGTTGATGTAGAGACAGAACACGAGGATGGCGAGGTAGCCGGAGCACACGCCGGCCGTCCGGAGGATCGGGATGTCGATCACGTGATAGCCCCGACCACTGGTGCGCTGTTCGTTGATCGCCATGAGGCGACGAAGCTCGGCGTATCGCTTGACCATGGCCAGCGACAGGAACACGAACATCGAGAACGCCAGCAGCCAGAAGGAGATCTCGATGCCCGTCGCGGCGCCCCCGGCCAGGATGCGGAGAGTGTACAACCCGGCGAGCAGCATGATGTCGACCAGCATCCGCCGCTTCAGCCCGAGGGAGTAGCTCAGCGTCGCCACCAGGTACGCCGCCGTGAGCAGCGAGAACTTCCGCGGCAGGGCGAACCAGGCCGCGGATAAGGCGATGACGATCAGCCCGATCGCCGCCGCGATCGCAATCGCCGGCGAAACCTGGCCGGACGCGATCGGGCGGAAACGCTTGACCGGGTGCTTTCCGTCCGCCTCGCGGTCGCGCAGGTCGTTGATCAGGTACCCCCCCGAGGCGACCATCGAGAACACGATGAACGCCACCACGGTGTCGATCATCACCGCCGCGTCCGCCGCACGGTGAGCGGTCAGCACCGGCACGACGAGCAGCAGATTCTTCACCCATTGCTGCGGGCGAAGGGCGCGCAGGCAGGCCATCGGGGTGAACGATGCAGGTGCTGGTGTGGTGTCGCTGGTCAACGAATCGTCTCGCGTCTTGCGGTCCCGCCGGTCGTCGAAATTGCACGCCAAGTCTACGACCGGCGATTGCCTGCGGCAAGCGGCGGTGGATCTGGTGCATGACGGAGAGCGCATGACATTCCACGCCGATGAATTCGCCGCCAGGGCGATCCAGGTTCAAACGGCGATTGTGTGCCATGGGCAAGCGCGACCGCGAGAGCGGTCGGGTTTGCCCGTGCAAGGACGGGTGGGCCCTGCGGGCGTGGATTCTCTCGGGCGCGGCCCGGTTTACCGGGCCGCACCCATCATCCCGCACGCGGTGCGAATTCGAGTCGCCCGGCGGACACGCGCCGCGGTTTGGGCGCCACGGCCGGACCCGGAGCGCAGCGCAGGGCCGGCCGTGCCGAACGCGCGGCGC
>CAYFQS010000124.1:0-9191 GCA_964345245.1 uncultured Planctomycetaceae bacterium
GGGGGCCTGGTCAACCTCGCCTTCCGCCGCGGCCTCCCGGGCCGGGGCCGGCGTCTCCGCCTCGGCGGCCGGTTCGCCATCGCCGGGGGCCTGCTCTTCATTCACGGGTTCGGCCGGCTCGGGCTGCGGCCGGGCCGCGTCGTGCAGTGCCCACGCCTTGGCGAGTCGGGCGGAGAACCGCGTCAAAGGCGGCGCGTCCTCCGCGGCGATGATGGCGTCCAGGTCCGGCATGGCCGCGTCCAGATCGCCCTGCAGGGCGTGCAGCCGGCCTCGCAGCGCCTGCACTTCGGATCCCACCCCGAACTCCGCCGCCCGCTCCTCGATCCGTTCGAGGTTGCCCAGGGCCTCATCGATCATCTTCTCGCGGGCAGCGTCGGCGTCGACGGGATTGCCCTCGCGCTCGGCCTGCGCGGCGAGCAACCGGAAATAGGCCTCGTCGTCGGGCTGAAGGGCGGCGTAGTAGTTTGCCCAGGCCCCGAAGTAAGGCAGCCGCAGCCCGCCGTACTCCCTCCGGAATTTCCGCCACAACCCGGTGTTCTCGTACTTCTGCACGAAGTCGGCCCGACGGGGCAGCTCCCCTTCGACCTCGAACCAGTCCCGGCGGGCCCGGGTGATCTGCTGGGCGGCTTCGGTGGTCAGATCGAGGAAGTACTGGCGCTGCTCTTCGGTCGGCACGCCGAACTCGTAGAACTCCGCCGCATTCGCCCGACTCCGCAGGGCGGTCATGAGCATGAACTCGACAAAGTCGGACCGCCAGAACACCCGCCGGGGGCTGTCCGGGTTGGACTGAATGAGCTGGCGGTAACCTTCGAGCGCTCCTTCAAGGGCGGCCCGGCGCGCCTCAGCGTCGAGCGAATCGTCGGCGAAGCGAAGCTTGTTCTGGGCAATGACGATGGACTGGCGGGTGACCGGATCGTCCGGCGGATTCTTTTCGACGAAGTAAAGCAGCAGCTCGGACATGCCGCGCTTTTCGAGACCGTTGATGAAGTCGGTGTCCTCGAGGTTGTTGAGCTGTCCGACGGCGGGGCCGGCGAGCAGCGCCGTCATGACGGAGGCGATCAGCAGGCGGCGGTCGTTGAGCAGGGATTCGATCATGATGCCGACTCTCGGGGAAGCGGGGCGGCCGCGCCGGCGACCACACGGCAAAGCTCGCGACCGAGGTCGAAGCGCCGCCGTTTTCCCGCTCGCGTGGATTGCATTGGGTTCAGCTCGCCTGGGCGAAGTTGACGTTGGTGAATTTGGCCCGGACCGCGGCGTTGAAGGCGTTGACCACGTGGTCCCAGGGCACCTCACTGTCGGGCTTGATGATGATCGGGGTGTCTCCCTCGATGTACCCGCCGCGGCGCACGTGCTGGGTATTCAGCCAGCCGTAAAGCTCGCTGAAGTTGCCCATGGCCGGAGCGCCTTCGACGGAGATCGTCACCTCGCCCAGCCCGCGGGACAGCAGCGTGATGTTGACCGGCTGCTGGGGGGCTTCGGCCGGGTCCGCCACGCCGGAGCCCGCCGGCAGCGTCGCGGACAGCAGCCCCTCGCCCACCGCGAAGCTCGCGGTGAGCACGAAGAAGATCAGGAGCTGGAAGGTCACGTCGAGCATGGACGTGAGGTTCAGCTCCTTGACATTCCCGCCGGTCGACGCCCGCCGCTTGCTGTGGTGGACGGTCTGCGTCTTCTCGACCTTCTCGACGTCGTTGTCCGATCCCTTGCGGCGTTTTTGCTCTTTACTCATGGCGGTCACCTGCTTCCGGTCCGGAAAACACTCAGTCCTCGTCCAGCGTCGCCCGCAGATTGATGTTGGCGATCTCGGCCTGGGTGATTGCGGCCATGACCGGCTGAATCTCCGCGTACTCGATGGACTTGTCCGCCCGCAGGTCGATTATCAACGTGCCGCCCGCGGCTTCGGCCACTTTCTTCTCCTCCCGGAGCATGTCGGTGAGCTGACCATATTCGCCCGGCAGCAGGGGAGGCAGCGTGCCCACGCGGACTTCCCGGGCCTCGCCGGACTTCGCTTCGACGGGCACGACGTTGACGATGAGCACGTCGCGCTCCCGTTCGGGCGGCTGGGCCTGCGACACCGTGGGCTTGGGCGGCTCCAGGGGCGGCAGCTCCGCCGCGGCGAAGTTCGTCACCAGCAGGAAGAACACGATCAACTGGAACGTCACGTCCATCAACGACGTGAGGTTGATCCTGACTTCGCGTTTTTCCTTCTTAGCCATGGCAAGACCCTTTCCATCGTCTCGGACGCTCATCGCCGCTGGGTGGCTCCCACCGCCCGGCGCCGCGCGAACCTCAGCCCTCTTCGGCGGGGGTTTCGGGCTTGGGCGCGGCCTTTTCGCCGCCGGCCTTCTTCTTGCCGGGACGAAGCTGACCGATCAACTCGTCGGCGCGAACCATCGCCTCCGCGGCCATGCCGTCGACCTTATTGCGGATCAGGGCGTAGCCGGCCACGGCGGGAATGCCGACCACCAGTCCCCAGAACGTGGTGACCAGCGCGGTGGAGATACCGGCGGCGAGGTCGGCGGGCTTGACCGAAGAGCCCGACGCCACGATCGCCTGGAACGCCTGGATCATCCCGTACACCGTCCCGAACAGCCCGAGCATGGGCCCGACGGCGCCGAGCACGTTGAGGATTTCCAGTGAGCGGATGCGACGGGCGCTGAGCATGTCGCCGGATTCTTCGATGGCGCGTTCCATGGCCCCGAAGCCGTTCGGGGCCTCGGCGAGGGCGGCGCCGACCATCTCCGCGTACATGCTGTCGTCCTCGGCCATGTAGTCAATCAACTCCTGGAGCCGACGCTCGCCGACGAGTTCTTCAGCCGTCTCAACCGTCTCGTCGGGCATGATCGAGGCCTGGCGATTCTGCATGAAGTGGTAGATGACCATGGCGATGCCGGTGGTGGACATGATCAGCAGCAACCAGGTGATCACCAGGCCCAGCCAGTCGCCGGACAGGAAGAACATCTGGAACATGCTGGTGCCCTCGCCCTGCGCGAGGGCGGCGTCTGCGGCGGCCCAGGTCGCGACCACCGCGGCCGCGATCGCCCAAAATCCTCGTTTCGTTACGGACATGCCATCTCCTTTGTCGTGTGCGCTAAGCGTCTATCGCCATATTCCGGGTGATATCGCCGACCGGCTCCCGCCGGTCGAACGACGAAACTTCAATGCCTGCTACTCCAAGCCGTCCAGCAACCGCTGGGCCTGCTGTTCCTGCTGATCGTCGCCCTGGGCGACGGCTTCGCTCCACAGTGTCCGGGCGTGCTCCGGCTTGCCGAGCCGCCGCATCCCCTTGCCCGCCTCAATCAGGGCCGGGACATACCACTGACTCCTCGGCGAGAAGTGGATCACCACCCGCATGAAGGAGAGGGCGGCGTCCTTGTCCCGCCCGAGTGCCGCCTGGGTCACGCCCCGCTGGTACAGCAGCCGGGTCAGCGACGCACCGCGACGATCCAGCCCGCTTTCGATCTTTTCCAGCGCTTCCTCGAACTTGCCCGCCTTGATCAGATCGCTGATCGGATCGCCACGGGTGGCCAGATCGATTTCGACGCCTTCATCAACGCCGGTGTCGACCGAGGGCGAGGCGGTGGTCGGTGCTTCGCCAGGCGCTTCCGGTTCCGGCTCGGCGAGCAGTTGCTCGCGAAGCTGCTGGAGCGACCGCTTGACCAGCGGGTCCCGCAGGAGGCGAATCCGCTGCTCGACCGTGTCGGCGGCCTGCTTGCGGTCGGCCTCGTCGGCCGGCAGATTGTCCGGCATCAGCCGGAGAATCTCGTCGCTGTTGTCCTGCGTGGCCAGCTCGACCCATTCCTTGACCGCCTGGTCGAATCGACCGGCCGCGTCGAGGGCCTCGACGAATTTGGCCTGGACGAGCGGCTTCAACCGTCGCTCACGCACCTCGGACTTCAGGGCCTGCAGCTTCATCGCGGCGGATGCGGGTTCACCCGCCTCGATCTGTTCCGCCGCCTCGGCGTAAGCCGGGTAGCGATCCAACTCGATCGCCGTCACCCGCGAGAGCGAGACCTCCTGCTCCGTGCCGCGGACGCTGTAGAAGACCTGTCCTTGCTGGAGCCCGAGGATTGTCACGCCGGGATACGCCAGGCGCTCGATCTTGATCGTGTCCGCGAACGTCCCCGCCGCGACGCCTGCCACAATCAGCAGAGCCAGCCGGACGACGGGTTGACGGGTTTGAGGGTCGGGCATGGATCAGAGTCCCAGGTCGGTGCGGCTGACGAATTTGTGAATCCCCCCGTGCTGCTCGGAAATTTCCTTGAGCGTGCCCAGTTGATCTTCGTAAAGGAACTGGATGGTGTTGATCTTCGTTCGGCCCTGCTTGTTGAGCTTCTGAAGCATCTCGAGCAGGTGCTCCTTGTCCACTTCGTACCGGCCGCCGCCGGTGATGTTGTCCGAGAGCACGAACAGCAGATCGGGGCGGTAGCCCATGGCCAGCTTGAGGGCCTGGATCGGATTGGACGTGCCGCGGGGAACGATCTTGCCCGACTGCAGCGAGATCCAGTCGGCGACGGCCTTCTTGGTCTCGGGGTCGGCCTTCTTGAGCCCGCGGGGCGGGACCTCGATGGCCTGGTCGCGCTGGAAGAAGATCACCGTGA
The DNA here is from genome assembly GCA_964345245.1 of uncultured Planctomycetaceae bacterium. Lineage (GTDB taxonomy): Bacteria > Planctomycetota > Phycisphaerae > Phycisphaerales > Zrk34 > CAYFQS01. The sequence continues at coordinate 4,599 of CAYFQS010000124.1, forward strand.
ACTGTTGCTTGGGGCTCAGTTCGCTGACCGAGCGCTTCAACTCACGGATGACGAAGGGCAGCGTGTCGATGAGCGAGCCGGAGGCGTCGACGACGTAGGCGAGTCGCCGGGCGTTGCCGCCGGTGCCGTAGAACCGGGCCTTGACCCCGCCGCCGGTGCCGGCGGTCGTGCCGAAGGGGGCGATCTTCCCGCCCCCGCCGCCGGCCACGCCGATGAGCGAAACCTCGTTGGTCAGTTTCTGGTTCAGGTCGCTCAGGGCGTCCTGATCGGCGGTGTCGGCGGTGCGGACCCGCCGCACATTCTGCGTCTTCTGCAGCTCGACGTCTTCAGATTCGGTCAGCGACCCGCCGGGCGTTTCGCTCAGCCGGGCGATGGGGATGATGACCTCTTCCTCTTCCTGTTCCACCGCCGCGGTCCAGACCACGAACAGGGCAAGCAGAATCAGCCCGAGATGGAAGAGAATCGAGATCGCCCACGGCAGGAGCATAGCGAGGGTGGCGTTGATCTCGCTGCCGACCGAGGCGTACTCTTCTTCGTCGTCGGCGACCTCCTCGACCGCGTCGGGCGCCGACGGCGGGGCCTTCGCGCTGTTCACGTCCGGCCGGGCGGTCGCGCCCTGCGGCTTTGGGCTCGGACGAGGCGTTGAGGAAGATTGCTCGTCGGCGGGCGACTCATCCGGCGAGTCAGGACGATCCGAAGCGAAATACCATATCCACATGGAAGTACCCTCTACTCATACGGGGAAAACGACGTTGTCCAGTCAATAGGACGTCGCAGCCCGCTGCGTGGTTCGCTTCCGCCTCCGTGCCCGAAGCCCGTATATTGAAACGGCTTAACGTCGGTTTGTCCAGCCCCCGCCCCGAAGTCAAGCCGAAGGCCCGTATTTCTACCAGCATCTTCACCGCGACCGCAAGTCACATCCGGGGCTTCGGCGACCTCAGCCCTCGGCTTACTTCCCCCCAAGCCGCGGGCTGAGGGCATGAGCGCCGGCTCATGACCGAAGCCCCGGAATCCCCCGATCTCCCGGATGCCTCCACACCACACCGTTGCGCCCACGCCACATCTGCCGCCCGTGGTGTTGTCTGCATCCAACACCCGTCACACGCCGTTGTCGGCCGGCGACGCCCGATCCGCGTTTCCAGCTCATGAGCGGCCATACGCCCCACGCCGCCCATCGTGGCACAAGGTTTGATTCAGATACCGGCGAGACCGTCGCCCGGAAGAGAAGAGACTCGGAGAGAGACGCACTCGTCGCCCGGTTGGAGAGAGCCGGGACGAGAGAGACACGGGGCGGACGAAGAGAATGAGCCCGGGAAGCCCCCGGAAACCCCGGCAGCCCGTGAGAAGGGCCGGGCGGGAGAGTGGGCAGGAAACGTGGCGGCATAGGATTGGTGCGGCGGCCGCCTTGTCGGCGACCGCCGCTTGAGACCGCCGCGATGCATGACCTCCTGGAGAAAGGGAACACCATGATCGGCCGTTTGTTTTCGAGATGCTTTGCCGCAACCGCGGTCGCACTGGGGCTCGCCTCGGCGAGCTTCGCCGGCGGCGTGGCCTACCAGCCCGAGTCCGGCGTGTCGCCGGACAAAACCACCGGGCCGAAGGTCATCGTCCCCGCCCAGGCGCATCCCGAGGTCGCCGTGCCGCCGTCGCTCGCCGCCCAGCCGGTCAATCCGTACCACGTGGAGCTCGAGCTTCGCACGATGAGCACGTGGATCGACATCACGCGTAAGATCACCGGCGAGCACAAGCTGGACGACGAGCACACGCTCGCCCGCGCCCAGCGTGTGGCGCGGATGAAGATGAACCTGACCACGACGCAGCTCAACCTGCTGCGGAACCTGCGTGAGGCCGGCGCCCCGCGGGACGTGTTCAGCCGGGCCCGCGTGATCCGCAAGGTGAACCGGCGGGTGATCCGTCCGTCGGACATGACCGGCGTCCCGGTGTCGCCGGCCGAAGCCCGCCCGGCGGTGATCAACGCCCGCCCCTTCGTCCCGCCGGTGCGTCACGAGACGATGCCCGCCGTTCCCAGGCCCGAGAAGCAGACCTCCCCGCAGGTGGCGGCGGCGGACTGAGACCGGCTTTCCCATTGACCCCCTGATCGAGCGAGGCCCGTGGCATACCTCATGCCCGGGCTCGCTTTTTTCGTTGGGCGAACCTTCCCCCGCGAAGCGACGGGTGCAGCGGCAACTCAACCCCAGTGGCAGGACGGCGATGATTCTGTTGACCGTGCTTGCAAGGCGGCGCAGGTTGACGTGAAGGGTCGTGGCCATGGGTCAGGTTTCGGTGGGGTGCTCCCGGTGGGACGGGCGCCTCACGGGCGTGCGGGGCTTGGTGGATTCAGGTCCAGGATGAAAAGAGCTTGACGGTGGATGCCTCGGGAAAGGTCGACCTGCTCGCGCAACGCCAGTCCCTTGGCGGCGAAAAGTTGCTGCCACGTACGGGCCGGCTTGAAGTGAACCGCTCCCGGCATGTGCCATCCGCTGCGCAGCCCGTTGAAAAGGTGATCGGCGGCCGACAAGACCCACCTGCCCGGAAGTGTCCGGTAGACGGATTCACAGATGAGCAGTCGTTGCCGCGTTGCCCGGATCGCTTCGTCCAGCACGCGGATGGGATCGCGACAGTGATGCAGAACGAGCGAGAGAATCACCGTGTCGAAAGCGTCGTCGCCGTAGGGAAACGTGTGCCCGTCGTAGAGTTGCAACGGCAGCGGCGATCGATTGAGATCAACGACATCGAGCAGGCTCACGTCGTAGCCGTCCTCGGCCAGCGCGGCGCCCAGCGATCCTTCCGCTGCGCCCACATCCAGAAGTCGGTCGCCGCGCAGGTGGGGCGTCATCGCCTGATGCGTGCGCCGCGCCGATCGATGGCTGAACCTCTGCAACATCTGTATCCGTTCCTTGCGGCGTGGCGGTAGGCCTATCGCTGCCCTGCTCCAAGCTCTTTCGATGACGCCGACGCCACTGCTTTCGCCACCCTCGTCGGCACCTCATGCGATAACGCGTCGGGCAGGATCAGGTCTGGTCGTGGCGATCCGATGGTGTGGGCGATTGCCTCGGCTGCGGCGATCTTCATCGCATCGGTGATTTGGGCGGCGCCGGCGTCCACCGCGCCACGGAAAATACCCGGGAAGACCAGCACGTTGTTCACCTGGTTCGGGAAATCGCTCCGGCCGGTCGCGACCACGGCCGCGCCGCCGGCGTGAGCGTCGTCGGGCATGATCTCGGGGGTCGGGTTGGCCAGCGCGAAAACGATCGGGTGGTCGGTCATCGTTCGGATATCCGCCGCCGACACCAGCCCACCCCGGCTGACGCCGATGAACACATCCGCGCCCTCGAGCACTTGCTTCAGCGTGCCCCGGCGATTCTGTGGGTTGGTGTAGCCGAGCATCTCTCGCTTGATCGGCGAAAGACCGTCGCGACCGTCATGCAAAGCGCCCCGCGAATCGCAGGCGATCACCTCGGCCACGGTTTCACAAGTCCCGGGAACCTGCTCGACGCATCGCAGCAATCGACACATCGCCCGCCCGGCCGCCCCGGCACCGGCGACAATCACCCGCATCGACGAGAGCGGCCGGCCCACCACGCGGGCCGCGTTGATCAGCCCCGCGAGCGTGACGATCGCCGTGCCGTGCTGATCGTCGTGCATCACCGGCACGCCAAGCTCCTGCAGCCGCTGTTCGATCTCGAAACAGCGCGGCGCGGCGATGTCCTCGAGGTTGATCCCGGCAAAGCTCGGCGCGATCGATTCGATGGTCGCCACGATCCGGTCCGGGTCCCGCGCGTCGAGACAGATCGGCCAGCCGTCCAGGCCCGCCAGCGCCTTGAACAGGGCGCACTTGCCCTCCATCACCGGCATCGCCGCACGCGGGCCGATGTCGCCCAGCCCCAGTACCGCTGACCCGTCGGTCACCACCGCGATCGCCCGGCCGGCGACCGTCAGAGTGCGCGCGCGGTCGGGTTGCTCGGCGATCGCTTCACACACCGCCGCGACCCCGGGCGTGTACGCCAGCGCCAGGTCATGGTTGTTATTCAGCGGGGCTTTGAGCGCCAGCTCGATCTTCCCGCCGTGCCGCTCATGCAGCGACAGGCTTTGCTCCGAAAGCGACTCACCCGTTGGTGCGGGCGGATGATCCGATCCGCCTTCGACTGCTTGATGATTTGACATATCGTTGCCTTTTACTGACGACGTCCCATCCGTCGTTGATCGTGCGTGGCATGGTTGACGGGGATAGAGATGGCCAACACGCGTGTACGCTGCGCGGTGTGAGTTGATCCATCAGGCGCGGGGCAGGCCGCGGAACACCATCGTGCGGATTTCGGTCATGTCTTCCATGGCATAACGGATGCCTTCGCGGCCAAGCCCGCTTTCCTTCACGCCGCCGTAAGGCATATGGTCCACGCGCCATGACGGCACTTCGTTGATCAGTACACCTCCGACCTCGAGCGTCCGCCACGCACTGAACGCGTGGTTGAGCGAACCCGTGAAGACGCCGGCGTGGATGCCGTAGCGGCTCTGGTTGATCCGGTCCAACACTTCGTCGAAGTCCCGGAAGGTATCGATCACCGCGACCGGCCCGAACGCTTCGTCGCATTG
>CAYFQS010000125.1:0-9144 GCA_964345245.1 uncultured Planctomycetaceae bacterium
TCGGCGTGGTCGCGGTGCCGGACCCGCGGCTGGAGATCATCGACCGTCACATCGCGGGCGAGAAGAAACTCGTGCCGGCCACGCTGCGATTGGTCGACATCGCGGGACTGGTGAAGGGCGCCAGCCACGGCGAGGGGCTGGGCAACCAGTTCCTCTCGCACATCCGCAACGTCGACGCAATACTGCACACCGTCCGCTGCTTCCGTGACGACAGCGTCGTGCGGATGGAGGAGCAGACCGAACCGGTCAGCGACGTGCAGACGGTGGAGACGGAGCTGATGCTCGCCGACCTGCAGGTGCTCGAGAACGCCCGGGACAAGGCGGAGCGTGCGGCCCGCGTCGGCGACAAGGAAGCCAGGGCGCAGATCGAGTTGTTCGATCGCTGCGAAGCGACGCTCAACGACGGCCGGCCGATCCGGGCCGGCGAATTCGAACACGACGAACAGCGGCGGGCCCTGAAGGGCATCGGCCTGATCACCGGCAAGCCGGTGCTCTACGTGGCCAACGTCGATGACGATGATCTGGCCGGTCAAACGCCCGGCGTGCAGGCGCTGCGTCAGCATGCGGCGACACACGGTGGCGAGGTGGTCACCGTCTGCGCCAAGATCGAGGCGGAACTGCTCGAACTCGATCCCGCCGACCGGGCCGAGCTGGTCCAGTCGCTCGGGCTGGAGGAGCCGGCCCTCGACACCGTGGCCCGCGAAACGCAGAGGTTGCTCGGGTTGCAGGTGTTTTTCACCACGCTCGGCCCGGAGATCCGGGCGTGGACGATCCCGGTCGGAGCCACCGCGGTCGAAGCGGCGGGTCGGATTCACACCGACATGGCCCAGGGGTTCATTCGCGTTGAGGTCTACTCGGTGGAAGACCTGCAGCACTATGGCAGTGAGCAGGCGATCCGGGCCGCGGGCAAGCTCCGCAGCGAAGGCAAGTCGTATGTGGTGCGGGAAGGCGATGTGTGCCGATTCCTGTTCAATGCGTGAGCGGTTGCGGAACCGGGCGCGGCGGGCGGGACCGGCGCTGCTTGACGCCGGGCTCGGGGCGGCGGACGCGGTGTCGCCGGGGCGAACATTCTCCTGGCTGGAACCGTTTGACTGTTGCTCGACGTGTTGAATAATTACAGGCGAACTTGAGCAGTAAAGGTGTACCATGCCTGCGAATTCATCGGCGAACGTTTTGCGGGGAAAGACCCACAGCAAGAAGCACTTCACGGTGCCCGAAGCCAACCGGGCCCTGACGTACGTCTCGCGCGTGGTGGATGACGTGCAGCGCCTCTACCAGGACGCCCTGTCCGTTCAGCATCGGGTGGAGTACCCGCAGCCCGGCGACGACGCCCGCGGACTCCAGGGCGAGTACGCCCGACTCGTCGACCGCCTCAACGAGTGCGTGGCCGAGCTCAATCTCGTCGGCGTCGAGGTCAAGGACTACGAGACGGGCCTGGTCGATTTCCCGGCCAGCCACGAGGGCCGCGATATCTACCTGTGCTGGAAGCCCGGCGAGACGCAGATCGCTGCCTGGCACGACGCCGAGAGCGGCTACGCCGACCGGCAGGATGTGACCTTGCTCGAGGCCGAACACGAGCAGCCGCGGTGAACGCCGCGCCGCGGCGTCACAGCACCGTCGTGCGCAACCCCTGATTGTCGACATCGAACGCAAACAGCCGCGATTGCGGGCTGGGCGGGTCGGCTTGGAGTGTGCGGCGAATCTTCTCCGCCGCGGCGGGGTCCTTCGCGACGAAGAACACGAACCCGCCACCCCCGGCCCCGGCCAGGCACCGTCCGGCCGTCCACTTGTCCACCGAACCCAGCAAACGCTCGATTTGATCGTTCGTCGAGCCGGGGTCGAGCGTCTTCTTCAGGCCCCAGTACCGTTCGATCCCGGCGGCGAAGGCGTCGATGTCGCGGGCGTCGAGGTCGGCCTTCATCTGCTCGGCCGCGTCCTTGAGCTCGTCGATCGCCCGCAGGGCTTGCGGATCGCGGGCGAGGTACCGGCCGACCACGTTCTTGAGAATATTCTTCGCCATGCGCGTCAGCCCGGTGTAGTAGAGCAGCAGCCGGGAGCGAAGCTCGCTGCCGGGCGAGCGGTCGAAGACCGTCCATTGCAGGGCCGGCGTCTGATCGAGTCCGGGACTGGTGCGAATGAGCTTTACGCCGGGCACGATCCCGCCGACCTGGTCCTGCCACCCACCGCCGGTGGTCATGTACTGTTCGAGCACGCTGATCAGGGCGATGATGCGCTGGTTGTCGATCGGCTCGCCCCGCACGGCGCGCAGCGCGGCGAGCACCGCGGCCCCGAGGATCGAGCTGGTGCCAAGCCCGGAGCCCTTGGGCACGGCGGAGAAGATCGTCAGGTCCAACCCGCCGCCGAGCGTGTCAAGCCACTTGCCAAGCGATTGCCGGTGCGAAGGGGGGCCGATCCCGGCGAGCACGGCGGCGGCCTTGGGCAACGCCGCCCAGTCCGTCGGGTCGTGATGGTCGAGCAGCTCCTCGGTGCGGCGGATCTCGACCCGCCGGCCGAGGTCGATGCTGGTCAGGCGGATCATGCCGTCGCGATTGAGCTTGGCCATCGCCTGTACGGGATACTGATCGTTCAGCGTGACCGCGGCATTGAGCACGCGCCCGCCGCGCTCGGTGCAGAAGGGCGGTGTGTCGGACCAGCCGCCGGAGAAATCAAGGCGGACGGGGGTGGTCGCCCAGACGACCTGGTCGTGCAGGATGTCGGCAGGACGGGGCGCCTGGTCAAGCGTCACGCCGGTGCCCACGGCTTCGGCCACGGCGGCGAAGGCCGCGTCCTCGATCGCTTCGACCGAAGAGAACCCGCACCGCTTCAACGCCGCGGGGGTCGGATGGTGACGCTCGGCGATCACGTGGGCCGTCTTCATCGCTCGTGCCCGGAACAGGGCGCCGGGGTCCCGCTCGGTCGCGGTGCGGATCGAATCGAGCGCTGCGGCGGCCTCATCGCGATCGCGCAGTTCGTCAGCCACCTCCGCCGCCGGCAGTTCGTCGTCGGCGAGCAGGCGGTCGGCGAGATGCTCCAGTGTGACCCGCCGTCGAATCTCCTGCCGATGGGCGAGCAGCCGATCGTGGTTCACCCGCGGCAGCAGTTCGTCCATGTTGACCCGCCTGGTCTGGCGCCACGCGGCGACAGATTTCGATTGGGTGCGGGCCGACTGTATCCACTTCGCATGGTCGAGCACCCGGTCGAGCGTGCCCACGGCCCAGAGCTTGGCCTGCCACAGGTCCTGCGGCGCGCCGCTCGCCCAAAGTCCGTTCGGCGATACGTCGTGCCGGTCGAGCCAGGCGTCGATCGATTCGTTGAGAAACAGGCAGCCCGCCGCCGTACCGCGTTGGCCCTTGAAATCGTCATCGACGCCGAACACGATCGCCGCCCACTCATTTTTGCCCACGGGCACGCACACGAGGCCGATGTTCTCGCGCAGTCGCAGGGCCCGCCGGCCCTTCGACCGGGGCGGCAGACCGACCAGGATGTTCATGCCGGGCAGTTCGACCGGGCGGTCGGCGTGGACGGCTTCCATCAGTGTCGCTTGCGAGGCCCGCACCTGCGACGACGCGACAATCGTGTTGTAGGCGAAGGCGCCCTCCAGCGACGCGCCGGCCTTGATCACCGAGCCGCTGAGATTCGTGAACCCGTACTGCTCGGCGGTGCGGGTCAGCGACGCGACGTTCGAGAGCAGTTCCCGGCTCGTGCCGATGTGGAAGAAATCGCAGTAGGGCAGGACGTTCACGTGGAAGCCGACGCCGTGCAGGGCGTCGTGCAGTCGTCGCAGTCGACCGGCGTGGTCGTCGTCGTCCTCAACGCCCATCGCCTTACGGTATCGCGGCCAGGTCATGCGGGGCGTCAGCGCGAAGGCCAACGCTTCATACAGGTCGAGGCCCGGTGAATTGCCCCGGTCGAGATCGCGCATCAGTCCCTTGCCGGTCGTGACCTTGCCCCGGCTCGAATTGACCCCGCCGACACGCAGCAGCCGCTCGACTGTCGGCAGATCGAGCATGAAGATGCCGGTGTCGACGAGCAGGCGGCCGACCGCGTCGATGGCGCCGTGCTCGCGCGCAGTCGGTTCGTCCGGCTTCTGGAGGAAGTCGGAGACGGGCGAGCAGCCGGTGACCATGCTGCCGGCGTCGGTGACGAACACGCCGTGCCGGGCGCCGCGTTCGGCCGGGCCGGGATAGGCCACGCCGACCACGCCCGGCGCATCGAAGTCGACGGCGTTCGGATCAAAGGTCAGCAGCACATCGCCGCTGACGATCAGCACGCCGCCGCCGGCCCGGGCGGGCAGCCGCTCGTAGTTGCTCAGGGCGAGATCAAACAGGGCGGCGGGGATGCCGCTCGCCGCCGTGGTCGGCAGAGGGGTGAAGGCCTTGCCCTGGGCGGCGTAGGCGGGCAGTCGGCGGCTGTCGCCGCCTGAGTGACAGATGAGAATCTGCTGATCGCGGAGCAGCTTGCGAACCCCCGCGTGGCCGGACTGCCCGCCCGCCGCCATGCGCTTCAGCAGCTCGCGCAGGGCGTGGACGGTCGCGCCGAGCGAGCCGATCCGCCGACCTTCCGGGTCAGCCACGACGTGGAACTGCGTGTCCGGATTGAGCGCGCCCTGCTCGTCTCGCCAGGCGATCTGGGCCTCATAGCCGCGGGCCTGGGCGTCGTTCGAAGCGGTGAGGATCACGTGGTCGAATCGAGGCATGGCCGAGTCGTCCTCCTGGGGCGGGGCTCCGCTTTCGTTATCGGCAGCTCGCCGCGAACAGTCTACTTCGCGACCGATTCATCCCGCAGGGCCCGACGCTGCATGCGGGTGAGGCGGCGAATCCCCTGCCCGGCAAGATCAAGCATCGCGTCAAGCTGCGGCCGGTCGAACACGCCCTGCTCGCCCGTGCCCTGCACCTCGACGAAATGGCCGCGATGGTTCATCACCACGTTCATGTCCACCTCGGCATTGACGTCGAGGGCGTAGTCGAGATCGAGATGCACCTGGCTGTCGATCACGCCGACGCTGACCGCGGCCACGGGGCCGAGGATGGGGTTGCCGGCGATCAGGTCCTGCTGGCGGGCCCAGGCGATGGCGTCGGCGAGGGCCACGTACGCCCCGGTGATCGCGGCGGTGCGGGGGCCGCCGTCGGCGTTGAGCACATCACAGTCGCAAGTGATCGACACGCCGGGCATTTTGTGCAGGTCGACCGCGGCCCGCAGGGCCCGGCCGATGAGCCGGCGAATCTCCGTGGCCCGACTGTTCGGCCCACGCCGCTGGCGCTCCGGCGTCGAGCCGGGCAGCATGTTGTACTCCCCCGTCACCCACCCGCGCGGCGGGTCGGCGTCTTCCAGCCAGCGCGGCACGTCGTCGCTCACGCTTGCGGTGCAGAGCACCCGCGTTTGCCCCATGCGGATCAGCACGCTGCCCGGCGCCTGCGTGGGGAAGTGCCGCTTGATCTCGACCTCGCGCAGTTGATTGCGTTTCCTCGCCATGGTCCGCCTTCCGTGAATGCCTGAGGTTTGACCCGCCCCTTAGCGGCAGTACAATAACAGACTTCGACCCGAGCGGTTCTGCGGGCGTAGCTCAATTGGATAGAGCACCTGACTACGGATCAGGAGGTTGGGGGTTCGAATCCTCCCGCCCGTACTTTTCGACTTCGACGACCGGAGAATCCGAACCGTCACCACAGCGGGCCCATCGGCCCGTTTTTCGCGCGCTGCGGGTTCAACCGCCGCCCCCTGCTCCGTCTTGATCCGGTGCGGGTTTTTTTCCGGCGACAAGGTTCCCGGCCGCCCTGTAGTCCGCCACGCAGACTGCAGAAGATCAAGGCGCGCCTGTCGCAGGGGGCGCGCTCGCCAGGCGGGCTTTCGCACCCTGTCTGATCCGCCTTTTCAGGCTGTGTCTCCCGGCGCGTCACCGCCTCTGTGGTTCGATTGCGTTGTGCGTTTTCCGGCTGCGCCTGCCGCTTCGGCAACGCATGCGTCGAAGCGGGGCGTCGCGCGATCATGAGGCAGGGTGGGGGCTCGGCTGCATTGACGGCCGTCGGTCGATCTATTAGCGTTTGCCGACTTGTAACGTGGCAACGCGGCCGCGTTGGGTGTGGAGCGGTGGAAATCCGCTCGGAACCGGTTATAAGCCGGGTGTTCTCCAGAAGTCTCGTATAGGAATCGACTGTGACCATACGGGCCGTCACCATTGGCTTGGCGCTGGGCTTGTTGGTCTCCGCGTTCAACTATTTCAACGACGCGGTGATCAAGCAGACCATGTTCATCGGCAATTTCCTGCCGATCTCCATCTTCGGCGCATTGCTGGTACTGCTGCTCATGGCGAACCCAATGCTGCGGTGGCTGGGCGTTCGCTGGCCATTGCGGGCCGGCGAACTGGCCCTGATTGCCGCGATCGGCCTGGCCGCGTGCGGCTGGCCGGGGTCCAACGGCTTCCGCGTCTTTGCCACCAACCTCGCCATGCCCGCCCACTGGCTGAAGACCAATCCCAGTTGGCAGAGCGCGGGGGTCATGAGCTATCTCCCCGGCGGATCGGCGGAAATCGCCGAAGGCCAGGTCGGCGATTACACCGCCCTTGCCGGGGCTCTACAGGACCCGCCAGCCGGTTCCGTCGCGGCCGAGGTTCGCCAGGCCCTGCCTGAAGCGACCCGCTTCGCCGTGGATCGCCTGGAAGCAGGGCGGATGCTCGGGCCTTCCGATCGGCGGCGGCTACTCACCGGCCTGAATGCCGTGATTCGTGAGGGGGCGGCGGAGAAGCCACCCTGGGCGGCGGACCAGACGGACGCCAGCGAGACGCTCCCGGCCGGCGAAGACTTCGAACTGGTGGAAGCAGAAGCCGGACTGCCGGATTTCTACCAGTCCCTGCCCGAGTCCGCCTTGCTCGAAGAGGCGAAAGATCTTCGGCAGACGGTTGATGACGATCTGGCCGAAGCCGAGGCGTATCTGCAGCAGGCGCGGGCCGCGACAGGCCGACGTCAGAAGGCGGTGGATACGTGGGGCGAGGAGCACGAGCGCCTGCTCGCCGAGCGGTCGGAGATCGCCCAGCCCCTGCAGGAACTCAACAACCGGATCAGCGAGCTCAATGGGGAGCGGGAAGAGATCAAGCGGCGTATCGAGGGGCTTCGGCGCGACGCTTCCGCACCTGGTCAGACGGCCCGGCAGATCGATGAGCTTACCGCGAAGGCCGCGGCCATCTCAGACCAGATCGACCGGCTCGAAGCGGAAGCCGCACCATTGCGGGAAGACCTGACAGAGATCGACGGGCGTCTCGGCGAACTGGAGCAGGCGCTGCATGAGCATGACAACGCGATCACCGTCAATGAGGGGATGGCCAGATACTACTGGGAAGAGGCAAAGCGGGCGGCGGCACGGATCAACCGGTGGGTGATGGCGGCGAATCTGCCGGGCGAGATCCTCCCGCCGCCGAAGGGGGAAGGCGTCTTGCTGGCGGGTGGGGCGACCGACAAACTCGCCGTCGAAGGTCTTGTCGGCAGCGGCTGGGACGGCAAGCTCCCCCTCGGGCTCGATCAGTTGCCCTGGCGAATCTGGTGGCCGACCCTTCGGCTCTGGGGCGGGATGGCGATCATTGTCTCGCTACTCGCCGTGTGCATGGTGCTGGTGGTCCATCCGCAGTGGTCGCGGCGCGAGCTGCTGGCCTACCCGATCGCCCGCTTCGTCAGCGAGGCGGTCGAGCCCGGCCCGCGCGGCTGGTTGCCGCAGGTCGCCCGATCCCGTCTGTTCTGGTACGCCGGGCTCTTCGTGGCCGCGATTCACCTGGTCAACGGCATCCACGCCTGGAACCCCGAGTTCATCGAAATCCCCCTGCAGTTCGACTTCAACCCGGTACGCCAACTGTTTCCGAACGCCTCGCAGGTCCGCGGGGGGTGGGGCATCTTCCATCCCCGGCTGTACCCGACGGTCATTGCCTTCGCCTTCTTCCTCGCCACCGATGTTTCGTTCAGCCTCGGCATTTCCGGATTTCTGTGGCTTGCGTTCGGCGCCTTGTTGATCGCCAACGGTGTGCCCCTGGAAGCCGAGTACCTCGGGGCGAAGAAGCTCAACCTCATGCTCTTCGGTTCGTATTTCGGGATGGCCTTGATCGTGCTGTATGTCGGCCGGCGGTATTACCTGAATGTCGCGCTCGGGGCGATCGGGCTGCGCCAAGCGGGCGACACGCCGCGCTACGCCGCCTGGGGCGCCCGCTTCTTCGTGGTCCTTTTTGTCGTGGGCGTGGTGCTGCTGAAATCGGCCGGATTGCCGTGGTTTTTCGGAACGGCGCTGATCGCCCTGATCTGTTTGATGATGCTGGTGATCACCCGCATCAACGCCGAGACCGGGCTGTTCTTCATCCAGGCGTGGTGGATGCCGGTCGGGATGCTCACCGCACTGTTCGGCATCGAGGCCATCGGTCCGACGAACTATCTCATCATGGCCGTCGCTTGCGTCGTGCTGGTCGGCGATCCCCGTGAGATCATCATGCCCTTTATCGCCAACGGCGTGCGGATGACGGACCGGGACGGCGATCGGCCGACCCCACCCTCACGTGTCGCCCCCTGGCTGGCGGCCACGGCGGTGATCGGATTCGTCGTCGCGCTTGGGGCGACCTTCTACTTCCAGTACAACATGGGTGTAAACTCCAGGGATGGCTGGGCCACCCGGATACTGCCTTCCATGCCTTTGAACGAATTGACGCGACACCTCTCGGAGCTATCGGCCCACAACATGCTGCACGAGTCGGCGTCGCTCAGCGGACTTGAACGCCTTGCGTATCTGAGCACCGATTGGGCCACGGTTGGCTGGATCGGCTTCGGGCTCGGGCTGGTGCTCGTCACTGCCTTCGCGCGACTGCGCCTGCCCTGGTGGCCCCTGCACCCCGTGCTCTTCCTCTTCTGGGGAACCTACCCCTTCTCCCAGTTCGTCGTATCGTTCCTGATCGGCTGGGCGATCAAGGCCGCCGTCGTCAAGCTTGTCGGCGCCAAGGGCTACCACTCGGTCAAGCCCCTCATGGTGGGCATTATCGCCGGTGAAATCCTGATCGGGCTGGCCTTTATTGTGTATGGCCTGATCTACTATAACGTGACCGGACAGACCCCGGCGAGCTACGGAGTGTTCCCCGGATGATCCTCACGGCCGAGCGAGAGACCGTGGCCTGGCTGGAGA
>CAYFQS010000126.1:0-9059 GCA_964345245.1 uncultured Planctomycetaceae bacterium
GCGCCGACGATGAGCGGGGATCACCCGCCCCAGGCGATCCCCCGCACCGCCCGCTCGTAGATCGTCTCGGGCTCGCTCATTCGCCCCGTCCCGCTGGTGCGGCAGGCCTGCCAGCCGGTCTCGGGGCCGACCAGTTCGTAGCCGAGTTCGTCCCGCACCACGGCGATGTTCTTCTGCGTGATCGGGTTGGCCCACATCTCGGCGTTCATCGCCGGGGCGAGCAGGACCGGGGTCGTCCGCGGCAGCGCGTTGATGACCGTGGTCACGAGATTGTCGCAGATGCCGTGGGCGATCTTCGCGATGGTGTTGGCCGTGGCCGGAGCGAGGATGAACAGCTCACACGACCGGGCGAGGGCGATGTGCTGGGCGTCCCAGGCGTCGACCGGCTCCCACAGCGACGTGCCGACCGGTCGGCCGGACAGGGACTGAAACGTCGCCTCGCCGACCAGCTTCGTCGACGCTTCGGTCATGATGACCGAGACCTCGGCCCCCGACTGCGAGAGACGGCTGACCAGCGTGCAGGACTTATAGGCGGCAATGCCCCCGCTGACCGCAACGACCACGCGGCGGCCAGACAGGTCGGCTCGCTCACTCGGGGTCGCGGTCATCGGTGACTCGGGGGAAAGGGAAGCAGTCGGGGGGGCGGGTTACTCTTCTTCCTCTTCCGCGGACTCGGACTCGGTGTCGATGGCGATCTTGCCTTCGACCACTTCCTGAACGGCGATTTCCAGGTCGTTGCGACCGTGTCGCTCGACCAGCGGCCGGGCGCCGTCCATCAGTTCTCGCCACCGCTTCTGCACCAGGGACGTCAGCTTGAACCGACCGCCGACCTGCCGCACGATGTCGTCGCTTTTCAGTTGCTCGATCATGGAATCAGCTGCTCCCGCAGGATTGAAGCCCCGTATGATATCAACCACAGCCCGCAAGGGCAAGGCGGGAAACGGGATCGTTCGGCCGCGCGGCCGCGACCGACCGGGAGATTCGCGACATCGAGCGATCATCAGGCACGGATCGTCGCCGAGTCGCCAGAGCGCGCCAACGCCCCGTGGACCACAGGCCCGCTCCCTGCGCCTCGGGCGCTTCCGGGCGACTTCGCGGTGGATCGATTCGCAAGCATGTGCCGGATGAGAAGTTCGTCTCGCCACGCCGTGCCGGAATCGGAGGTTTTTCTCGCATCCGCGGAGCGTCCTATACTTGACTGCCAGACCAAGGCATATTCGCCTTAAGGACCAAGACCCGTGCGCCCCAGCCGTCGTCCCATCATCATCGCCACGCGTCGCAGTCGCCTCGCGCGGGCTCAAGCCGAGGGCGTTGCCGATCGACTGCGCCGCCTCCATCCCCGTGTCGAGGTTGAGCTGCTGCCCATCGAGAGCGAAGGCGACCAGATCGCCGACCGGTCGCTCGCCGAGGTGGGAGGCAAGGGGATGTTCACCTCAACCATCGAGCAGGCCCTGCTGGACGGTCGGGGGGACGTGGCGATCCACAGCATGAAGGACCTGCCGGCCGATCCGACGCCGGGGCTGGTGATGGCGGCGATCCCCGCCCGGGCCGACGCCCGTGATGCGCTGGTGTCTCCGGACGCCGGTCGCATCGAGGATCTGCCGCAGAACGCGAGGGTGGGCACCTCGAGTCCTCGCCGGACGGCGCAACTGCTCCGGCTGCGCCGGGACCTGCGGATCGAACTGCTCCGCGGCAACGTGGACACCCGCATTCGCAGCATCGTCGAAGACCGCCGGTTCGACGCCACGGTCATGGCCATGGCCGGGCTGATCCGGGCCGACCTCGCCCAGCACGCCGACAAGCCGATCGACATCGAGCAGATGCTTCCGGCCCCGGCGCAGGGGGCGTTGGCGGTGCAATGCCGGGCGGACGACCACGTGTCGCTTCGTCGATGCCTGCCGCTCAATCACCCCGGCACGTCGACGGCGGTGAACGCCGAACGAGAAATCGTCTCCCGTCTGCGGGCCGACTGCCACACCCCCCTGGCCGTCTACGCCTTCGGGCAACCTGACGGCCAACTCGCGCTGTGGGCCCGCGTGCTCAGCCGCGATGGGTCGCAGTGTCTCGAATCCCGCCATACGGGCGACGCCGGCGACGTGCGCGATCTTTGCGCCAGGGTGATGGACGAACTGAAATCACAGGGCGTGGAGCAACTGCTCGCCACGGAGCGCGGCCGGGACATGCCGACCGTGTCCGGCTGATTCCGCCTTTCTCACTTGCGGCCGGCGCTGATCCTGTTATACCGGGACGCTCCATGCCCCAGACAGGAGTGATGCCATGGCCGAGCGCCCGAACGTCGTCGTCTTCTTCACCGATCAGCAGCGCTGGGATGCCTCGTCGCTGCACGGCAACCCGCTGGACCTGATGCCCAACTTCGAGCGCGCCGCCCGCCGCGGCACGCACGTTCGATACAGCTTCACGTGCCAGCCGGTGTGCGGCCCGGCGCGCTCGTGCCTTCAGACCGGCCAGTACGCAACCACGACCGGCGTGTACACCAACGGCTTCCCGCTCAAGGACGACGCGGTCACGCTCGCCCACTGCTTCAGGGAAGCCGGCTACCGCACCGGGTACATCGGCAAGTGGCACCTCGGCGGCCGCGGGGTCGAGCCCGTACCCGAAGAGCGCCGCGGCGGCTACGAGGACTGGCTCGCCTCCAATACGCTCGAGTTCACTTCCGACGCCTACCAAACGACGATGTACGACACGGACAACAACCCGGTCGACCTGCCCGGCTACCGGGTGGACGCGGTGACGGACGCGGCGATCCGCTACATCGACGCCCACAAGGACAATCCGTTCTTCCTGTTCCTCTCGTACATCGAGCCGCACCACCAGAATCACATTGACGACTACCCGCCGCCGGACGGCTACCGCGAGCGTTACGCCGGCCGGTGGACGCCGCCGGACCTTCAGGCCCTCGGTGGATCGAGCGCTCAGCATCTCGCCGGCTACTGGGGCATGATCAAGCGGCTCGACGAGGCCTACGGCCGCATGCTCGACGCCCTGAAATCCCTCGGGCTGGACGAAAACACCATCGTGCTGTTCACCTCGGACCACGGGTGCCATTTCAAGACCCGCAACAGCGAGTACAAGCGCTCCTGCCACGACAGCTCGACCCGCGTGCCGACGATGTTCGCCGGGCCGGGCTTCGAGGGCGGCGGCGGGGTGTCGGAGCTGGTATCGCTGGTCGACCTGCCGCCCACGCTGCTGGACGCGGCCGGGCTCGACGCGCCCGACACGATGGCGGGCCGGTCGATCATGCCGCTACTTCGCGGCGAGCGCGCCGACTGGCCGGACGATGTGTTCGTACAGATCAGCGAGGCCCAGTGCGGCCGGGCGATCCGCACGAAGCGGTGGAAGTACTGTGTCGACGCCCCCGAGCCGTGGGACAAACACCGCGGGGCGGACCAATACGTGGAGCAATACCTGTACGATCTCAAGGCCGACCCCTACGAACTGAATAACCTCGTGCACGCCCAATCACACGAGAACGTGCGGCAGGTGATGCGCGAGCGGTTGCTGCGACGAATGAAAGAAGTCGGCGAGCCGGAACCGCAGATCGTCCCCGCCGAAGTCCACGGCAGTGGTCAGCGCAGCGTGTCGGAAAAAGAAGCGCGGCAGTAGAGACACGAATCGTCGCTCGGGAACGTGACCGGATGTCACCGGTACGGCTCCATGTCGCGGTCGTATCGGTCAAGCGCCATGCCATCAAGCAGCCGCTGGACCTCAGGCCGGTGAGGTTCGTCGACGGCCCGGCCGTCCACCCGGCTCAACAGCTCCTCGGCGACGACGTCGAGCATGAACGCCGGCTCGTCCTGCGATTCCCCCAAGTCGTCAAAGGCATCCGCGTTCAACGTCAGCAGCACGCCGTCTTCATGCGGCAGTTGCTCGACCACAGTCCAGACCACATCCCGCACCAAGTCTTCGAGCAGCTCATACACGACGGACTGTTCCTCCTGCAGCTCCCGTTTCCAATGGTCCCACAGGTTGCGCTCCGGCGCGTCGTCGCCCTGCCACTCCGAGGAGTTGATGCGCCGTAGCCGATGGACCACACGGTTCACGCAGCGGTCGTACTTGGCCTCGATGACCTGTCGGATTGCCCTGTCCATCAGTTGACCTTTCCTCTGCGAATCGGACGCGATTTTGTAAGACTCAAACCAAGACCCACTTGGGCCATCTGTCGCTGACAGAACCGACCGCCGGTTTCGATCAACTTCAGCCGGCGGAAGCGTCGTCCCGATCATGCCCCGGCATGTGCCCGGGCAGCCAGTCGTCGAGCCGCCTCAATCGAGCCGGTCGCCTCAATGCACAACGCCCAGGCATCGCTCCGCGCAACCGTGGCAAACCTCGTCGTGCATATGCTCCGGGGCGAACGTGCGGCCGCACTACCGACACGCGCGTCACTGTCCCCGGCAGCTCATCCGGGCCGTTGTGATAAGTCAATGGAGCGGACCGGGCTCGAACCGGCAACCCCCAGCTTGCAAAGCTGGTGCTCTCCCAATTGAGCTACCGCCCCGGAGACGCTTCGTATTCAGTCTACATCGACGGATGGGCGTGGCCAAATGATCACCCGACCGGCTAGGCGACCTCTTCTTCGGGGCTGTTGGCGAGCAGTTCGTAGAGTTCCTCGCTCGTCCCGGCGTCCTGGACGGAGGTGCGGAAGGCCTCGCTGGTCATGAGGCGGCTGATGCGGGCGAGGGCCTGGATGTGCGGGCCGGTCTGGTCCACCGGGCTCGCGAGCAGGAACACGACATACACCGGCTTCTTGTCGATGGCGGCGAAGTCGACCGGCTCGGCGGGCTTGCCCACCGCCATGGCGAGCCCCTCGCACGAATCACTCTTGCCGTGGGGAATCGCCAGGCCGTGGCCGATCCCGGTGGTCCGCGTCTGCTCGCGCTGCCAGACCGCGTCGCGCAGCGACTCGGTGTCCTGGATGTACCCGCCCGAGGCGAGCATATCGATCAACTCGAAGATGACGCTCCGCTTGTCCGTGCCTTCGAGGGGCACCTTGACGCAGTCGGGATGGAGAATGTCGGTCAGCGGCATGCGGTATTCACGATAGCGGGGAGGGTTTCGGAGGTCTTCCACCACTCGCGGGAAACTGACAAGATCGTAAACGGCCGGCCGCGGTCTATCAAGCGGCGGATCGGTCGGTGCGCCGAGCGCGCATTGCCTCTCACGTGAACGAACTCGCCGCCATGGCGAATCGCTTTGACGTAGGATGACGGTATGCGGGTGTGGCGGACTTCCATGATCTCGATGGTGCAGCTCGTTCGCCCGGCCCTGGTGTTCGCGCTGATCGCCGATGCGTGGCTGGTCGTGTTGCTCTGTTCAGCCGAAACGGGCGACACCGGGCGCACGGCGGCGATAAACGCCTATCCGACGTGGGCCCTGCTGATGCTGGCGGCGGGCCTGGCGGGCGGAGTGTACGTGTTCGGCATGGCGCTGAATGACGTGTTCGACATCCGCCGGGACCGCGCCTTCGCCCCGGAGCGCCCCATCGCGTCGGGGCGGTTGCGTCAGAACATCGCGGTGGCGATCGGGATCACCGCCCTGCTTTTCGCCATCGCCTGCGCGGTGCCGCTCGGCCCGGCGAGCGTCCTGATCTGCCTGGTCTGCGCCGCGGGGGTGCTGTTCTACGACGCAGCGGGCAAATGGCTGCCCGCGGTGGGCCCGATCAACCTCGGGCTCGTCCGGGCCGGGCTGATGTTCGCGGTGAATCCGGCGCTGAGCTACGGCTGGCCCGTGGCCCTGGTGCTGACGCACGTGGTGTTCACCAGCGCGGCGATTCATCGGCTGCAGCGTAAGCGGCCGCGACTCTACGGGCGGGCCCTGTGGGGCCTGGTCGCGGGGTGGGCGTTCTGGCTGCTGGCCCTGATCAGTTGGACGGTGATTCACAAGCCCGCACTCGACAACGCCGCGCCCCGGCCGTGGATCGGCCCGATCCTGGCCGGGGCGGCGTTCCTGGCCTTCGCCCGCTGGCATGCCGGTCGCGCGCGAACCCAGCGGCGCGCAGGTGAAGCGTTGATGGTCTACGGCACGCTGTGGGTCATCGCGTACGACGCGTTCTGGCTCGCGGGGGCGGGGCTGTGGTGGCGGGCGGGGACGGTCGCCGCCCTGCTGCCGCTTGCTCTGGCGGTGCGCTGGCTGCTCGACCACGCCGCGGTGATGGGCGAAGGCGACGCATTTCCGCGATGGCGATAGCCGCGATCCCTGGTCCACGACGTTTGCTGGAGGCGGGGCAGCGGACGACTCGCCCCACGCCGGATCCGGACCTGCGCTTTGCTCCGGTCCGGCTTGCCGGCCGGTCAGGTCCAGCCGAGAGCGTAGAACAGGGCGGTGAACAACAGGTCGGCGAAGATGATCGACACGATGGCGTGGACGACGGTGGTGGTGGTGGCCTTGCCCACGCCGGCCGCCCCGCCGCTGACCTTCAGCCCGTTATAGCAACTGATCAGGCCGATGAGGATGCCGAACACCCCGGCCTTGACCACCCCGGTGAGGAAGTCGGCCACCTGCAGTTGCTCGAGGGTGTTCGATTTGTAGATGCCGTAGGGAATGTCGAGCATGATCACGCCCATGAACCCGCCGGCGACGACCGCGACGAGGTCGCCGATGATGCAGAGCACCATGAGACTGAGCACGGTGGCAAGCAGCCGGGGCACGACGAGAAACCGCACGGGGTTCAGGGCCATGGCTTCGAGGGCCTCGACCTCCTCGCCGACGACCATGGTGCCGAGTTCGGCGGCGATGGAAGCGCCGGCGAACCCGGTGAGCACAATGGCGGAGATGAGCGGGCCGAGCTCGCGCATCACGGCGACGGCGATGATGTTGGCGACCTTGTCGACCTGCCCGAACTCCTCGAGGGGCGGGGCCATCTGGAGCCCGAGGATCAGGCCGATGCACATGCTCACGAGGCAGATGATGAGGATGGACCGGACGCCGACGCGAATCATCTGGGCGTAGAAGGCATCGCGCCCGAAGCGGACGCTGCGACGGAGGATGGCGATGGCGATCCAGGTCATCGCCTCGACGAGCAGCCACGCGATGCCGCCGAGATAATCCAGCATCTGATTGGCCGGTCGTCCGAGGGCGATGAGGGTCTTGCCGGCGAAGCCGGACGACGAGGATGTGCGGGAGTCATCGTTCATGGCACTTGCCGTTACTCGCTGGCGTCGAGTTCACATTCGTCGACGATGGTGAACACCGTATCGAGACGGGCGATTTCGAAGATGCTCCGCACGCGGTGCTGAAGCCGGCAAAGCCGCATCTCGCCGCCGTGCTGCCGCATCATCTGCAGGGCCTCGACGAGCGTCGCCACCCCGGAGCTGTCCATGTACGTCACGTCGGCGAGGTCGACCACGAGTTGCTTCGGCTGGTTCGACGTCACCTGCATCAGCTCGTTGCGCAGCGCGGGCGAGTGGCTGAGGTCCACCTCGCCTTCCAGGGCGATGTAGTACCCGTCGTCGAGGCGGCGTGTCTGCTTGATTACCGTATCGGACTCACTCATGGCGATGGCTCTTCCTGGGGCTCGGTCGGGCTCGACTGATCGTCGAGCCATTTGGTCATGGTCAGGCGCATGCCCCCGCCCTCCCGCCTGGCGAAGTCCACCTCATCCATGACCTCGCGGATGATGTGCACCCCCAGCCCGCCGGGGCGAACGTCCTCCAACCGACGCGGCTGAATGGACTCGGGCTCGGTCTGCCGGCCGCGATCTTCGACAATCATCGTGAACCCGCGGCGATCAACGTCCTCCCGCGGGTTGAACTTCAGCCAGATCGGCCCGTCTTTCCGCTCGCCGTAACCGTGGCGGATCACGTTCGACAACGCTTCATCGAGCGCGAGCATCACGCGCCCACAGCACTCATCGTCGGCCCCGAGGCGCGACACGGCGACTTCAATCGCCGCCCGGGCCACACCCAGATACCGCGCCTGGCTCACCAGCCGCATCTCGATGTCGCAGTGGTCGCTCATGATCCGTCCGGTGCGGTCGAGTTCGTGCCATCGGTCCGAGTCAGGTCGGCCTTGTGCGCCTCGACCCAGCGATTGATCGCGGCCTGGCGCTCGACCTCCGTGCCGTAGGGGTCATAGCCAAGCCGGCGACCCGTCGTCCGCTCCAGGGCACGGATCGAGAACATCCGCACCACCGGGTCGTCGCTGTTCAGCGATTCGATCAGGTGCGGCACGGCGTCAAGGTTCCGCTCGCGGCCGGCCCGGCGAATCGCGTACAGCCGCGACGCCGGATCGGGCGCGTCGAACCCGCCCTCGCTCACCGCCGGGGCGCAGCCGGCGAGCAGCCCGCCAAGGACTGCCACACTCGTCGCCGCGATTCGCACTTTACCCCGATTCCGCATGGCCCAATCTTAGCACGAACCTGCCCGCCGCGGCATATCCGCGGGAGCCGATCAGCAGATCACACGACGGACTTCCCGGTTGGCCCGCCTCGGCTGCCGGCGAGCCGGGAAGTCACGGCCGGCTCTCCACTCCGTTTCGAGTCCGACCGTGCCACCCGACCGGCCTCTTTGCGACTTCGGCGCACCTTGGCGCCTTGGCGGTGAATCGATCCGCCCGGCCTTTCCGGCACTGGATCACCAAATCACCAGATCACCAAATCCCACCCAATTGTGACCCTGCGGTCCACCGGATAAAATGGCGGGTTTCACGGACGGTTCACCCGATGGCAGCGCTACCTCACGACGAGATCATTGCGGTACTCGACTTCGGATCGCAGTACGCCCAGCTCATCGCCCGCCGGGTTCGCGAGGCGGGTGCGTTCTCCGTGCTCCTCGCCCCCGACACGTCGATCGAGAAACTCGCGGAGATGAAGCCGAAGGGACTGATCCTCTCCGGCGGACCGGGGAGCGTCTACGAAGAAGGCGCCCCGCGCTGCGATGAGCGGCTGTTCGAACTCGGCGTGCCCGTGCTCGGCATCTGCTACGGCATGCAGATCGCCTGCCAGCTCCTCGGGGCCGAGATCAAAGGCGCCCGGTCGCGCGAGTACGGCCGAGCCCAACTCCAGATCGACGATCACAGCGACCTGCTCGCCAGTCTCCCCGGCC
>CAYFQS010000127.1:0-9044 GCA_964345245.1 uncultured Planctomycetaceae bacterium
GGTGTACTTATGAGTGACAAAACTATCGCGCCACCCTCCACGCGAACGGTGGTTCTGATCGGCAAGGAAAGCGTGGGCAAGTCGCAGTTGGTCTCGTCGATCACCGGTCAAGCCGCCGGCGAGACGAACTTCCGCGGCTCAAGCGTCACCGTGCAACGCTACAAGACCGAGAATGCCGAGTGGGTGGATACCCCGGGCATCCTGCGGCGGTCCGACACGCAGACGACGCGGCTGGCGCTTGCCGCGCTCGAAGACAGCGACACCGTGCTGCTGGTCGTTCGGGGGACACACTTGGATGACGACCTGGCGAATCTGCTGCCCCTGGTCGCGGGCAAGCGTGGCGCGGTGGCCGTGACCCACTGGGACAAGGTCCAATCCGGCGAAGCGGCGATGGAAGCGATCGAACGGCTGTCGGCGGATGCCGGCGTGACGCTTGTGCCGGTCGAT
The DNA here is from genome assembly GCA_964345245.1 of uncultured Planctomycetaceae bacterium. GTDB lineage: Bacteria > Planctomycetota > Phycisphaerae > Phycisphaerales > Zrk34 > CAYFQS01. Next base: position 448 of record CAYFQS010000127.1, read on the forward strand.
GCCCGCAAACTGACCACCACGAATCGCGAGCGGCTCGCCGCGGCGGTTGCGAATCCCCAGCCATTTGAGAAACCGCAACTCACCGAGCAAGCGGGGTGGCGGATCGAGCCCCGGCCGGGCCTGCTTGAACACCGGATTCTCGGGCCGATGCTTGCGATTGGGCTGCTGATTCTGCCGGCGCTGGCCACCGTTTTCGGAGCCAACCGTCTGGCCGACGTGCTGCACCCGATTGTGGCGGATGCATTCGAGCCGGTGATTGCGTGGGTCGAGTCGACTTGGCCCGCTTGGTTGCAACTCGTGCTGACCGCTCAATACCGCGATTTTGGATATGGGCTGCTGAACATGGGGCCTTTTCTGCTGGTGTGGGCGTTACCGACGGTGATCCTGTTCTCACTGATCCTCGGCGTCTACAAGTCCAGCGGGATCATCGAGCGGATTAATACGGCGATGCATCCGCTGGTCCGCCCGTTGGGTCTGAGCGGCCGAGACGTGGTCCGCGTGATGATGGGGTTCGGCTGCAACGTGCCGGCGGTGATCAGCACGCGGGGCTGCTCCGGATGCTCGCGCGGCCAGGCGATCTCGGCCATCGCGTTCGGCGCGGCGTGCAGCTATCAGTTGCCCGCGACCCTCGCGGTGTTGGCGGCGACGGCCGATGCCACCGGGTACAGCGCGACCTTCCTCTCCTTGTTTTTCCTGGGCTATCTCCTGATCACCACATTGATCTACCTCCGCCTCACCGCCCCCCGCGAGGCGAGCAACCCGCTGAACGTGCTGATGACGCCCAGCCGCCCGTTCATGCAGTGGCCGACACCGGTCGGTTTATGGCGCGAAGCATGGGGCACGGTGCGCCAGTTCATAATCAAGGCCCTGCCGATCTTCTTCGTGATCTGCATCGTGGCCTCGTTGCTCGCGCAGCTCGGCGTACTCGATGCGCTCTCCGGCGTACTTGCCCCGGTGATGAGCGTCTTCAACCTCCCCGCCGAGGCTGCGCTGCCGGTCGTGCTGGCGTCGATCCGCAAGGACGGCATCTTCCTCTTCGCCGCCAATACCGATGCCGCGGGGGCGATGACCGCGGCTCAAACATTGGCCGGCGTCTACCTCGCTGGCGTGCTGCTGCCCTGCCTGGTCACCGCATGGACGATCGGGCGCGAAACGTCGTGGCGAAAGGCCGGGGCGCTGCTGGCCCGACAGGCGGCCTTCGCGGCCTTGTTCACGATCGCGCTCGCCTGGGGCGGCCGATGGGTGCTGTGACAACGCCCGAACCACCAGACTACAGAGTGACGACCAACCCGATTACGTTGAATAAGTATCAATAAAAACGACCCCACACGATGACTGATCAACCGACCATCCCCTGCCACATCGTCGCCGGCCCGCTGGGCGTCGGCAAGACGTCCGCCATCCTTAACTACCTGCGTCAGAATGCGACTGATCAGCGCGTCGGCGTGCTGGTCAACGACTTCGGCCCCGTGGGGCTGGATGGCGCCACGCTCCAAGCCGAGACCCCACAGACCCACGTCCTCAATGTGCCCGGCGGGTGCATCTGCTGCACCATGCTCTCGGAGCTCCCCGACTGCATTCGTCGTATCACCGGAGAACAGACGCTGGATCGATTGATCATCGAGCCCAGCGGCATGGCCTCGCCGGCACAAGTCGTGGATACGTTGCGTCAGGCGCAATCGGAACTGGCGATCGCCTTGCAGCCGACCATTGTGATCTTGAGCGCGGCCGATTTTGATGCGGAGACATTTGAGCGGATGGCCTACTACCACGTGTTCTGCGAGGCGGCTGATATTCTGGTATTCAACCGATGTGATCAGGCCGGCGACGATAAGATCGAAGCGGCACGGCAGTGGGCGGACAGGCTCGACCCGGCGAAGCTTCGCATACTCACCACATCGCACGGAAAACTGCCCTCCGACATGTTTGAAATGAACATCGACGCACCGCAAGCGTGTCAGCCTGCCGGGCATGACCACGACCATGAGAGCCACGACCACGAAAACCATGACCACGACCATAAGAACCATCACGATTCACACGATCCGACGATCCATCCCGGCGGTTTTATCCTCGAGGCGGATCGATGCTTCGATGAAGAGGTCTTACTGGTCAATCTCATGCGGGTCTGCCATCAGGGCGTTGACAACAATCAGGTTCTACGGCTCAAGGGGGTGTTTCATACCGCCGCAGGGTGGCAGTCCATCGAAATCGCCAACCGTAAGGTATCGTTCCGACCGTCCGCCCACCGTCGCGACAACCGCATGGAATGGCTCACCCAACCCGGACCCGTTGGTCGAGACCGAGTCATCGCGGAGATGACTCGTCCGCTCGACTGGGAGGAAATTGCCCAATCAATGAACAACAGTTGACATACGCCACCCAAGACGCTGAGCCGTCTGAGGCATCCGTTCCGTATCGGCCGAGCGAAGCGTCTGACCGATGGGGCCGATCGATGAAGGGTGCTGCGCTACTGCTATTGGTTGGGCTTTTGCTTGTACCACTCCTCGCCCGAATCTGGACGCCCGCCCAAACGTTCATCGTCACCTTCATCAGCATCATGATCGAGGCGGTGCCGTTCGTGGTGCTCGGCGCCCTCATTGCAGGCCTGATCGAGGTATTCCTCAGCGCCGAGCGTTTGGCGAAGTTGTTACCGCGATCACCTTGGATCGCCATCCCGCTTGCCGCGCTTGGCGGCATGGTGTTGCCTGTCTGCGAGTGTGCGGTAGTGCCAGTGACCCGACGGCTGATCGCCAAAGGACTGCCGCTGTCCGTGGCGATGGCTTATCTGCTTGCGGCCCCGATCGTTAATCCCCTTGTGCTGGCCTCGACCGCCGTTGCTTATACGGGCGATGCCAAAATGGTCGTGCTACGGGGCATCGGCGGTTACACATGCGCCATCGCCGTTGCCTTGATCGTCTGGGCATGGTTTGGTCGCGGACGTGAGGCGTTACGTGATTCGCATGGCTCAGAAGCAAGCCAAACCGCCGGCCCTGCGTATACGGCTGAATGCGGCCATAGTCATGGGGCTTCCGATACGGATCATGGACATCACCACGGGGTTGAAACGGCCCATCGTCCGCTGGGGCAACGGCTGACCGTCTCGGTTCGTCATGCCGCGGATGAGTTCATCCTCGTGGGCACCTATCTCGCAGTCGGTGCATTGATTGCGGCCGCCATTCACACGGGAATAACTCGGCAGTCACTCGTCTCATTCGCGGATGCGCCTATCGCGGCGACCGGCTTGTCGATGGCCATGGCGTTCGGCTTGAATCTGTGCAGCGAAGCGGATGCGTTCGTCGCGGCATCGTTTCGCGACCTGCTGCCGTTCGTCGCCCAGATCGGGTTCCTGGTGCTCGGACCGATGATGGACGTCAAGCTGGCGAGTATGTACCTGAGCTTTCTGAAACGGAAGGCAGTATTTATCATCGTGCCGACGGTGGGAGTGACCGTCCTCACTTTTGTCATGGTCGTTTACTTGGCTATGGGAGCAAGCCCATGAGCAATGAGTCGAATACGCCGGACAATGATAACCGAATAGGCCTGCCGGGACTGATTGTGATTGGTTGGATACTCGGACTGATGTGGCTGTTGGGGCATGGGCGCTATCAAGCGTTTCTTCGCGCTGACCTGTGGCCGTTACTCTTGGCAGCGATGTTTGGATTTGTGGTCTTATTGATGGCCCTGAGCACGGATGATGCGAGAGACCCCGGTTGTGGGCAATGCGGCAAGCCCATGCGATTGATGCGCTGGCTTCAGGCGGGAATGCTGCTATTGCCGCTCTGGTATGCGTTCACCGGCGCGACGGGCTACACGCTCGGTGGTGACGCATTCGCACAGCGATGGGTGCACATGGATAGCGAGGTGTTGGCGAGTGGTGAGCGTCAACCTCTCACAACACCAAACGGCGTTGACACTGAAGATGCCCCGGCCAGAACCGTGTCGCTGCTCGACATCGCGTTGAGCGATGATGAACTGGTCGGACACAGGGTGACAACCGTGGGTCAGGTCTATCGAGGCCCCGAGATCCCAGAGGGTCACTTTGTCATATTTCGCTTCGTGATCACTTGTTGTGCCGCCGACGCACAACCCGTCGGGGTGCTTGTTGCCGCATCGGAACAACCGCTACCAGAGGCCGATAGCTGGATTCGGGCGGAAGGGGAGTTGAACCTGATCGTCCATGGTGAGCGAACACAGTATCTGATTCGGCCCTTGAGCATAAATAATATCGCCGCGCCCCGGAAGACCTATCTCGAAGTCGCGTGGTAACCACATTATTTCTGCAAACCGCCGCCGCTGACCTGAGTGAGCCAGAAAAAATGTCAGGATGATTTATTGTGCGGGCAGGCCGGGATGGGCGGAACAACTATCCGACAGCAACGTCGAAGCGCACGGCCTGACGAAGCATGTCCGGGCAGGCGACGTCTATTACGAGAAGCGGGCAGGCAAAGGACCGAATGTGATCAGCGCCATCGGGAGTCGAAGGTGAGGTTCGGTACGCAGTTCTGCGGCCGTGGCGGGGGCGTCGCAGCGCCCGGTCCTGCCGGAAACGTGGAGCCGGTCGAACCCTATTCGGTGATGGGACTTCCGTCGTCAACGGTTGGATCGTGACCGTCGCCCGCCTTGATCTCCGCAAGACGAGCGCGGAGACGTTGCACGATCTCCGGATGCTCGGCGTAGCGGTTCACGCGTTGGGACAGATCATCGCCGAGGTGGAAGAGTTCGCCCGGGTGGTCGTGGGGCTTGTAGCGGCGCTCTTCCCGAAACCACTCGGGCTCCTGCACGTCGCCACCGTTGGGCGCGTCGATGAACACCCATTTGCCCTGGCGGATCGCGAAGTGGCCCGACGCGCTGTGTTGGACGAGGCAATCACGGGTCGGCTGTTCGGTCTGACCCTTGAGCAGTGGCAGCATGGACACGCTGTCTTCGCCCGCCCGTTCCGGCACGGACTGATCGAGGATTTCGGCGCAGGTCGCCATGAAGTCGACCAGCCCGACCGTTTGTTCGCAGGCCGAGGCGGCGGGGATCACCTGCGGCCACGCCGCGATGAACGGCACGCGGTGCCCGCCTTCCCAGGCGTCGCGCTTCACGCCGCGCAGTCGGCTCATGCTGTAATGCTCCGTGCGTTGAGCCCTAGCGTAGACGCCCTCATCATCGGGCGTGCGATTCTCCGGTCCGTTGTCGCTGGTGAAGATCAGTAGCGTATTGTTCGCCTGACCCGTGCGCTCCAGCGCTTCGATTACCTGCCCGACGACCCAGTCGACTTCGCAAACGAAGTCGCCGTAGTCGCCGATCCCGCTGCGCCCCTGGAACTCCGCGTTGGGCACGATCGGCGAGTGCGGCGAGGTGAGTGGGAAGTAGAGGAAGAACGGCGACGCCTCGCCGCCCGGCGCCCCGGCATGGGCCTCGATGTAATTCACTGCCCGCCGGGTGAACTCAGGGATCATCCGCTCCAGCGACCAACCGGGCGCCATCCGCCCCGGAGAGCCGTACATCGTGTCCGGCTTCTGCTCAGTTGGCTCGTGGGTGAGACGATCGTTTTGGACCCAGGTGTAGGGCGGGAAGTTCGGCACGTCGACGCCGAAGTAGGCGTCGAATCCGCGGTCGACGGGGCCGCCGCCGATCCGGCCGGTGTAGTCAATGTTCGTTTCGCCGTAGCGGGCGCGTTGCTCGCCCAGGTGTTCGCCGAACGACAACGTCTCGTTCGGATGGCGGCCGTCGAGGGTCGGCCAGTCCCAGCCGAGGTGCCACTTGCCCAGGCACATCGTGTCGTAGCCGTGATCTTTGAGAAAGTTCGCCACCGTCGGGCGGTTCGGTTCGAGCAGCGGCCCGTCCCATTCCCACACGATCCCGCGTTTCAGTCGCGAACGCCAGTTGTACCGACCCGTGAGCAGACCGTAGCGGCTCGGCGTGCAGACAGCGGAGGTGCTGTGGGCGTCGGTGAACCGCATGCCTCGACCGGCGAGCCGGTCGAGATTGGGCGTGGGAATGCGACACGCCGGGGCGTTGCAGCCCATGTCCCCGTAGCCCATGTCGTCAGCGAAGATCAGCACAATGTTCGGCGATGTGTGGTCGGCCATGCTTTGCATCCTGTGCGTCGTGGTCGTATTCCCCCGGCCATTATGGCAGAACCGCCGGATGATGTCAGCCCTGCGTCGTGTGGCCCCGCGAAGCAGGCGTTGTTGGGCGATGCGTCCGCCCGTGAAGATCCGTCATGCCGCCGTTCATTGTTTCGGCGCATGGGCGGGTGCTGGCGGTCAGGGGGGCGGACTCGACGGCGAAAGACGCCTCACGCTCGTGAGCGACTTCGGCGCTATCGCTTCAACGCGTCGGGAGGATTGGGGGCGGGGCCCGCGGTCTGCGGAAGGGCGGACACGCCGATAAGCACGCCACCAGATGCTATACTCCCGCCATGGCGGTGACGCGGACGTTTCTGGGGTTCGATCGGCCGGCGCTGGCGGCGGCAGTGGACGCGCTTCTGGGCGAGTACCGCCGCGGCGACGAGGTTGACCTGTCCGGGATTCGGATCGCGTTGCCCGTCAGCCGGGCCGGGCGGCGGCTCGTGGAACTGCTCATCGAACGCACCGAGGCCGACGGCCTGACCTTTCAGCCGCCGGACCGGCTGGTCACCATCGGCGAACTGCCCGATCTGCTGATCGAAACGCAGCGTCCCGCGGCGAGCGACGTCGCCCAGCGACTCGCCTGGATCGCGGCCCTGCGCTCGGTCCCGCGCCACACGCTCGTCGAACTCGTGCCCCATTCGCCGGACGCGGAGGACCTGCTCGGCTGGTCGGCGGTGGCGGAGATGATGCAGACCCTGCACCGGGAACTGGCGGGCGAGGGGCTGAGTTTCGCCGACGTGGCCGGGCGCGTGGAGAAGCTCGCGATGGCCGCGGAAGGCCCGCGCTGGGCCGCGGCGGCCGCGGTGCAGCAGGCGTATCTCGATCAATTGTCCGAGCAGGGGGTGGACGATCCGCAGTTCGCCCGGCTCGAAGCCGCGCGTGAAGGGCGCTGCCGTACGGAACACGAGCTGGTGCTCATCGCCGCCGCGGACATGCCGGCCGTGCTCCGGCAAATGCTCGAACACGTGGCGGATCGCGTCACGGCGTTCGTGTTCGCCCCGGAATCGCTGGCCGACCGTTTCGACGAACTCGGTTGCCTCCGGACCGAGTCCTGGCGGTCAAGCGAGTTGGAGATTCCCGAGGACCGTGTGTCGGTCGTGATGAGTCCGGCCGACCAGGCCGATCTCGCCCTCGTCGAGCTCGAATCGCTCGACGGCGAATATCCGGCGGAGCAGATTACGGTTGGCGTATGCGACGAGCAGCTTGTCCCACAGCTCGTGCAGCACATGGAGCTCGCGGGCCTGCCGCAGCGCTATGCCGCCGGTCGGCCGCTGGAGCAGACGCCGGTGTATCGCCTGCTCTCTGCGGCGGCGGACTACCTGGACGGTCGGCGGTTCAGCGACTTCGCCGCGCTCGCCCGTCACGCCGACCTCGAAGCGGCGGTGCGCCGGCAGCTCGGCGATCGGGCCCTCGCCGCGGGCGAGCACTGGCTCACGCTGCTCGACCGTTACTACAGCGATCACCTGCAGGGGCGGTTCGCCGGGGCGTGGCTCGGGGACGAAGCGACGCGCGAGGCGATGGCCGCGGTGCACGAGACGGTCATGTCGCTGCTTGGCGAGCTGACCGGCGAGATGCGGACGCTTTCGGACTGGCCGCAGCCGATCGTCGATTTCCTGATCGGCGTGTACGGCGAGCGGCGGCTGGATCGACGGGCCCCGGCTGACCGTGCGGTCCTCGAAACCTGCCGGTCGATCCATCGCCGGCTCACCGAATGCATTGAGCTCGACGAGACGGTCGACGCCACCAAGCTCACCGCCGCCGACGCGATCCGGTTCGTCCTGCGTCAGCTCGCCGGGGACGCGGTCGCGCCGGAGCCGAGCGAGTCAGCGATCGAACTGCTCGGCTGGCTTGAACTGCCGCTCGACGATGCCCCGGTGTGCGTGGTCACCGGGTTCAACGAGGGTCGCGTGCCCGCGTCGATCAACGAACATCCGTTCCTGCCGAACGGCCTTCGACGAGGGCTAGGGATCGTGGACAACGACCGGCGGTACGCCCGTGATGCGTACGCCCTGCAGGCCGTGCTGAGATCGCGGCCGCACGTGCGGGTGATCGCCGGGCGGCGGACGGCAGAGGGCGATCCGTTGCGGCCGAGTCGTCTGCTGTTCGCGGCCGATCCGGAAACGGTTGCCCGTCGCGTGGAGCGCTGGCTGCCGGAAGACCCGTCGCCGATCACGCGCACGGCTCTTGCCCGGCTGCCGGTCGCGGACGGCGCGTCCTTCGCCGATCCGGGGCGCTGGCCCCCGCCGCCGCCGGAGCATGTCGAGCCGGTCACGCACCTGTCGGTGACCGCCTTCCGAGATTATCTCGCGTGTCCGTACCGTTTCTATCTCGCCCATGTGCTGCGACTGCAGGCGGTGGACGATGCGGGGCGCGAAATGGACGGCGGGGCGTTCGGCGGGCTTGCCCACGAGGTGCTCGCCGCCTTCGCGCGGGAATACGACGGTCCGCCTGAAGATGCCGAGGCGATCCGCCGCT
>CAYFQS010000128.1:0-8981 GCA_964345245.1 uncultured Planctomycetaceae bacterium
GTGCGCCGCGGTGCCGTTCGGGGACTGGAGGCATTGAAAGATGGCCGAATGTTCCGAATCGATGGGCAGCAGCTTGACGTCGTGGGATTCGGTGAGGGGGAGGACGAGTTCGCCGGCGGCGACGAGGGTCTCCTTGTTGGCCAGGCCCACGTCCATGCCGCGCTGAATCGCGGCGAGGGTGGCGGGCAGTCCGGCGGCGCCGACCACGGCGGCGACGATGATGTCGGCGCCCACCGCTTCGACGAGCCGCACCGGCGCATCGGGGCCGCTGAAGACCCGCCCGCCGGGCAGTTGCTCGCGGGCGATCGCGGCGGCGTCGGGGTCGGCCACGGCGACGGTGTCGACGCCGAAGGCCCTGGCCTGCTCGGCCAGCAGGGCGGCGTTGCGGCCGGCGGCGAGGCCGACCACCTCGTAGCCGGCGTCGAGGTTCGCCGCGACCTTCAGCGTGTTCACGCCGATGCTGCCCGTCGAACCGAGCACCATCAACCGTCGGCACGAGCGGGATGTGGCGGCCGCGTCGATCACGAGTGATCGCCCCCTTCGCCGGACTGCTCCCGCAGCGGGTTGCGGTAGCCCGAGCCCACGACGGTGGTCTGCGGCTGCTTGTCGTCCTGCCTGTCCTGCTGCTTGTCGCCGGAGTCGCCCCCGGACTTGCGACGTGAGCGGGATCGTCCCCGGCCGCGGGAACCCCTCTTCCCCTCGGACGAGTCGTCCTTGTGGTCCGACTTCTCGGACCTGCCGTCCTCGCCGCTGTCCGACGGGCCGCCGGAGGCGTCCTTGCCCTGGGATTCGCCCCGGTCGCCGCCATCGCCGCCGTCCTGGTCGCTCTTCTTCGGCTTGCGCCTCCGCCGCCGCCGCCGTCGCGACTTGCCGCCCTGATCGCCCGAATCGCCGTCTTTGTCGCTCCCGTCGTCGCCCTTGCCCTGCGCCTCCTGCTTCTTCTCGTCGGGCTGCTCGTCCTTCACCTCCTGCCCGTCACCGCTTGCCTCGTCACGCGACTTCCGGCGGCGTCTTCGGCGCGACCGTCCCTTCTTCTTACCCGACGGGTCGTCCGATTGCTCTTGCTCCCGCTGCTCATCCGAGGCGCTGTCGCCCTCGTCCTCCGCTTCCACGATCGGCTCCTCTTCTTCGTCCTTGATCGGCCGGCCGGCGTCGCTGACCTCGTCGGCCTCGGTGAACTTCGGCGTGGACGGCTGCGAAAGCTTCGACAGGTCGATCTCCCCCTCCCGCTGGTCGTAGACCACCAGGTGCGTACTGCCCGAGCTCACGTTCGGATCGACGATGACCTTGATCGGCTTGCCCGCCTCTTGCTCCAGCTTGATCAGCGCCTCCCGCTTGCGATTGAACAGGACCGAAGCCACGTCCGCGGCCACGGTCATCTCGATCCGCCGCACCTTGTCGTTGGAGCTGACCACCGCCAGACGCCGCATGATGTCGAGCACCACGGTCTCCGGGGTGGCGATGCTGCCCGTCCCGGCACAGCGCGGGCAAGGGTGAAACCGCGAGGTCTTCAGCGACGGGCGCATTCGCTGCCGTGTCAGCGACACCAGGCCCAGCTCGTTGATCCGCAGGGCCCGCGATCTCGCCCGGTCTTTTTTGAGGTTCTCGCGGAAGCGCTGCTCGATGCTGCGGCGGTGCTTGGCCATGTACATGTCGATCAGGTCGAGCACGAGCAGCCCGCCGAGGTCGCGAAGCCGCAGTTGGCGGGCGATCTCGTCCACCGCCTCGATGTTCGTGCGAAAGGCGGTCTCCTCCGCGTCGTTCTTCGCCCGATATTTCCCGGAGTTCACGTCGATGGCGACCATCGCCTCGGTCTGATCGATCACCAGCGATCCGCCGCTCGGCAGCGGCACCTCGCGGGAATGGATGTGATCGATCTGCTGCTCGATGCCGAAGGCGTCGAACAGCGGCACCGTGTCGTGGTAGTGGATGACCTTGGTGCTGGACCGCGGCATGACGATGCGGAGGAAGTCCTTCGCCCGCCGGGCCGCGCCTTCGTCATCCATGATCACCCGCTTGACGTCCGAGGTCATCACGTCGCGAAGGGTGCGGATGATCAGGTCCGACTCGACGTAGAGTTCCGTCGGGCCCTTGCCCTGCTTCATGCGGCGGTTGATGGTTCGCCACAGTCGCTGCAGGTACGCCAGGTCGCGTTTGAGTTCGGTCTTGGTGCGGCCGATGCCGGCGGTGCGGACGATGAACCCGAAACTGTCGGGTGGGTCGAGCTCGTCGAGAATCTTCCGCATTTCGCGGCGTTGGTCTTCGTCCTCGACCTTCCGCGACACGCCGTGACGTTCCATGTTCGGCATCATCACGAGGAAGCGGCCGGGGATCGACAGATACGTCGTGAGGGTCGGGCCCTTGGTGCCGATGCCCTCCTTGAGCACCTGCACGAGGATTTCCTGGCCGCGCTTCAGGGCGGCTTGAATCGGTGGGCGGTGCTTGCGCGGCGTCTTCTTGCCCACTTTCTCCATCGTGTCTTCGTCTTCACCCGGGAAGTACCGCGGGTGCAAATCGGAGATGTGCAGAAAGCCGTTGCGCTCCAGCCCGAAGTCGATAAACGCCGCCTGAATCGACGACTCGACGTTGGTGACCTTGCCCCGGTAGATGTTGCCGACGTGCAGGTCGTCGGCGGCGCGTTCGGTGTAAAGCTCTTCCAGCTTGCCGCCCTCGGTGATGGCGATACGACATTCCTCGCCGGGGGCGTAGTTGATCAGCATGTCCTGTTGTGCCATGGATACTCTCGTGGTCGACCCGGACCGCATGGCTCAAGCCGGCCCAAGGCGCGGCGAACCACAAGCGATCGGGGCGGGGTCGATGGCGGGCGGCAGTCTCCCCGGTTGGAAGGGCGCTCGGTCCGCCTGTCGACCGATTGATGTTTCTCCGGAAGCATCGGCCTCAGCCGTTGGCGATGGGACGACCATCGAATGCTTCCGGAATGACTTTCTGGGCTTCCTCTCGCAGATAGTTGAGTATCTGACGATCGGAGTCATACGATCCGACCCGCCGGCCAATGCGCTGGCAGTCTTCCATTCGTACGGATCGGATCAGCTTCTTGATCTCGGGGATGGCCTGCGGGGTCATCGACAGGGACCGCAGCCCCATGCCGATGAGCAGCATGACGTATTCCAGTTCTCCCGCCATTTCGCCGCAGCACGTCACGGCTACATCGTACCGTTTCGCCGCCCGCAGCACCGACTTGATCAGGGCCAGCACCGCCGGGTGCACCGGCGAGTAGAGGTTCGCCACTCGCTCGTTGCCACGGTCCACCGCGAGCGTGTACTGGATCAGGTCGTTGGTGCCGATGCTGAAGAAGTCGACCTCCCGGGCGAAGGTGCCCGCCATCAACGCCGCCGACGGCACCTCGATCATCATCCCCACCGGCACGTTCTCGTCGAAGTCGATGTCCTGATCGTCGAGGTCCTCCATCACGTCGTTGAGGATCATCCGCGCCTGACGCAGTTCCATCGTGTTGGTGATCAACGGGAACATGATCCGCAGCGGCCCGATGGCGCTGGCCCGCAGGATCGCCCGGAGCTGCGTCTTGAACATCGACAGGTTCTGCAGTGAAAAGCGGATCGACCGGCAACCGAGGAACGGGTTCCGCTCCGGCTCCGCGAGGGCCGCCTGCGTGTACTTGTCCGCCCCGAGGTCCAGCGTGCGGATGGTCATCGGTTGGCCGTCCAGCATCCGCAGCGCCTTCGTGTACGCCTCGTACTGCTCTTCCTCGTCCGGTTCGGTCTCGGTCGACAGGAACAGGAACTCCGAGCGGTAGAGGCCGATCCCCTCGGCCCCGCGGTCGAGGGCCGCGACAATCTCCTCGGGAAACTCGATGTTCGCCTGCAGCGTGACCTGCACGCCGTCTTCGGTCACCGCCGGCTCGTTCCGCAGTTCGACGAGCGAACTTTCGAAGCTTCGAATCTGCTCGACGTAGCGTTCGTACTCGGCGAACTGCTCGGGATCGGGATCGATCACGAGCAGGCCGCGGTTGCCGTCCACGATGACGGTGTCGTTGGTGTTGACGTGAACGGTGGCGTCTTCGAGGCCGACCACGGCGGGGATGCCGAGGGCCCGGGCCACGATGGCGGTGTGGCTTGTGCGGCCGCCGGCGTCGGTGACCAGGGCCCGAATCTTCTCGCGATCCAACCCCGCGGTCTGTGACGGGGTCAGGTCATGGGCGACGATCGCCGCCTCGTGATCGAGGTGCTCCAGTTCGGCCCGCAACTCGCCGAGCAGGTGACGCAGCACCCGCTTTTCGAGATCCCACACGTCGGCCACGCGCTCGCGGAACAGCGGCGTCGGGCTGTCCAGGAACGTCTGCGCGTAATTGCGCATGATCGTGGAATACGCGTGTTCGGCGGTGACCGCTTCGTCGTCGATGAACTGGTGCACCTGCTGGACGAGGGCGGGGTCTTCCAGCATGCCGAGGTGAAAGCCGAAGATCTTCGCCGGCTCCGGACCGAGCTGGTCCGAGACCTGGTCGCGAAGCTGCTCGACGTCGTCCCGCGCGTGGGCGATGGCTTCGTCGAAGCGCGCGTGCTGGTGGGGCAGCGCGTCCCGAGAAACCGTGCGGCGCGGAATATTCACGTCCTCGGCGTCAAGCACCACCGCCGGGCAGATCGCCACGCCGTGTGAAACCGGAATGCCTTTTTTGATCTCCATCGGCTGATGCAGGATCGCGATCGATCAAGTCCGTTCAATCGTCCGACCACGTCGGTCGAGCGTCCTGCCCTGATGCCGTCCTGTCGATCACCGCGGGGCGGATCAGCCGCCGGCGGCTTTCTTGAGCTTCTCGGCCTTGTCGGTCTCTTCCCAGGGCAGGCCCTTCTTGCCGAAATGACCGTGATACGCCGTCTGTCGGTAGATCGGCCGGTGGAGGTCCAGCGTCTTGATGATGCCGCTGGGCGTCAAGTCGAAGTGATCGACAATGGCCTGTTCGATCTCCGCCGGTTCCGTTTTCTCCGTGCCGAAACACTCGATGTGCACGGAGGTTGGTTCGGCCACGCCGATGGCGTAGCTGAGCTGAATCTCGCACACGTCGGCGAGCTTGGCCGCGACGACGTTCTTCGCGATGTAGCGGGCCATGTACGTCGCCGAGCGGTCGACCTTGGACGGGTCCTTGCCGCTGAAGGCGCCCCCGCCGTGCCGCCCGCGACCGCCGTAGGTGTCCACGATGATCTTGCGGCCGGTCAGACCCGTGTCGCCGTGCGGCCCGCCGATCTCGAATTGGCCCGTCGGGTTCACGTGGACCGTCACCTTCTTCGGGTCCCACAGTTTCTTCGGCATAACCGGCTCGATAATGTGCTTGAGCACGGCCTTTTTCAGTTCGGACTGCTTCGCCTTGCCGTTCCACATCGGGTGATGCTGCGTCGAGAGCACCACCGTGTCGATCCGAACCGGCTTCAAACCGTCGTACTCGATGGTGACCTGGCTCTTCGCGTCCGGGCGCAACCCCTTGATCTTCGGGGTCTTGGCATTGCGGACCTTCACGTGCTGGTCCATCATCCGGTGGGCGAGGTAGATCGGCATCGGCATGAGCTGCGGCGTCTCGCGGCAGGCGAAGCCGAACATCATCCCCTGATCGCCGGCACCCTTGCGGTCCACGCCCATCGCGATGTCTTCCGACTGGCCGTGCAACGTCCGAATGACGGCGCAGCTCTCGGCGTCGAACTTCATCGCCGGGTCATTGTACCCGATCTCCCGGATCGTCTGGCGCACGGTGTCTTCGACTTCGTCGAGGGTCTTGATGCCTTCGTCGTTGTGAACGGTCACTTCACCGGCGACCACGACCAGACCCGTCGTGCAGAGGGTTTCACAGGCCACCCGCGCGTTGGGGTCGACCTCGATCAGACTGTCGAGCACCGCGTCCGATACCTGGTCGGAGATTTTGTCGGGGTGTCCCATGGACACGGATTCGCTGGTGAACAGATGATTGCCGGTGTAAAGCTTGGTCTTGGCCACGTTTGCTCCTAAGCTTGGGGCGTTGAATCAACATCGCAAGTTTCTTGAGAATCGTTCTTATAGCCGACTACGCCGCGCTCGGCAAGGTGGAACGGCGGTTTTCGCGCAATCCGGCCACAGGATGGAGCTCGCAACGGGGCCGCCCCCGCCGCCAAATCTGCTCGCGCGCAGAGAAGGCGTCGAGCCCGGCCCAAATGCGAGAAACGTGTTCGACGTATCAAAATGCGCGAAATTGCCCTCTGCGACTTTCACAATGCGGCGATCCCGCCCGATCCTGACTGGAATGATCTAGGGGGCGGTCGGACGTTTGCGAGTCTGCCTGGCCCATATCCCTCGTGTATGTAAGGGTTTGTTCGTGGCGGACGGTATCTGCCGGACGGATTTCCGAGGTTTGGTATGCCTGTTGCACCGTCGATTTGCATGGGGAGATAAGCGGGAGCGACCGGTTGCTCGGCCGGGTAAAACGAGCTCCGACGCGGATGACACCGAAAAACGATTCGGGGCGAACGGATTTTTTAAACTTGCCATTGCCCCCGGAAGGGCGGCGAGTTCGCTTAGGCGGCTCGTCGCCTTTTTCGTTTTCCGAGCCCGCCACCACGTCGACGATGCCGGGGCAATCGCGCGGCCGATCTTCACGTCATCCGTACTTTGCCGTTGCCCTTGTTGATCTTCCCGATCTGGTGGACGGTTTCGCCCGCGGCTTCGAGTTGACGGGTGACGGACCCGACGAAGTTCGGTCGAACCACCAGGCAGTATCCGATGCCCATGTTGAACACCCGCCACATCTCCTCGTCCTCCACGCCGCCTCGCTCCTGGAGAAACCTGAACACGGCGGGCACTTCCCACGTCGCCGGATCGATCTTCGCATTACGATTGTCGGGCAGTGCGCGGGCGAGGTTGGCCGCGAGCCCGCCGCCGGTCACGTGGGCCATGCCGTTGACCACGCGTTTGACGCGATAGTGGCGGAGCACGCGGGTGATCGCCTTGGCGTAGATGCGCGTGGGGGTAAGCAGCACCTCGCCGAGGGGCCGGTCTGGGTCGAGTTCGTTGTAGCGCCGGTTCAGGTCGAGTTCCGCTTCGCGAACGATCGCGCGGATGAGTGAATAGCCGTTGGAATGCGGCCCGCTGGCGGCAAGGCCGAGCACGATGTCGCCGCTTTCGATGCGCTGCTCGTCGGTCATGCGGGCGAGTTCGCAGACGCCGACCGCGAAGCCGGCGAGGTCGTACTCGCCGGGGTCGTAGAGGTCGGCCATCTCGGCGGTCTCCCCGCCGAGCAGGGCGGCGCCCGCCTGCTGGCACCCGTCCGCCACCCCTTTGACAATCTGCGTCATTTTTTCCGGCTCGAGTTTGTGCGTCCCGATGTAGTCGAGGAAGAACAGCGGCTCGGCGCCCTGCACGATCATGTCGTTGACGTTCATCGCCACGCAGTCGATGCCGACGGTGTCGTGCTTGTCGGTTTCGCAGGCGAGTTTGACCTTCGTGCCCACGCCGTCCGTGCAGGCCAGGAGCACGGGGTCGCGGTAGTTGCGCTTGAACAGTCGCTCGTTGTAATCGAGGCGAAAGGCCCCGGCGAAGGCGCCGTGCTTGTCCAGCACCCGCGGGCCGTATGTCCGCTGCATGTGCCGGCGGATCATCTCGACCATGCGGTCGCCGGCGTCAATATCGACGCCGCTCGCGGCGTAAGTCATCGGGGTCTCGACCATGGCGGGAGTCTACCAGAAATGCCCTGTCCGGGGCTTCGAGTCGTCGCCGCGCGACCCCTCGAAGCCCTCGGCTCAAGAGCCGCTTCGAAGCCCCGGATCGCGCCGGATCACTCCTTCGTGGTCGGCTTCGGCGGCTTGAACTCGCCGGCGTGCAGGCAGCCGTTGACCACCAGGTCCATCGCCGATTCCGGGGAATAGCCGAAGATCTCCCAGTGCCGCAGCCCGACCAGTCCGGCGGTCAGGTCCTCGCCGCTGATGATGATCGCCGGGCGTTCGTGGATCCGCATCGCGGCCAGGCGGTGCTGAGTCACCACGCCCAGTCGTCGCAAGGCGAACAGGCGGTAGCGCACGCTCGTGTTGTCGTTGCCGAGGAACAGCCCGTCGCCGGTGATGATCGGATGGTCGTTGCCGAGCGGCGTGGTGCGGGTCTCGGGGAGAATCTGCTCGGCGAGGGCGAAGGCATTGTCGGAGGCCTTCTTGTCGCCGCCGGCCGCGTCGATCCACAGCGTCCCGCCGGCTTCCAGCCACTTCCGCAGCGCCGCCGCGTCGGCCGGCGTCAATTCGCCGTCGCCCACCGTGGTCAGGAAGGCGATCTTCTCCTCGTCCAGCTCGCCCGCCGCCTTCACGTCGTAGCTCAGGTCCACGTTGTGGCGGTTGGCGAGCGTCGCCTTCACCTGCCGCATCGCGCCGGGTTCGGGATCATACCGGCCGGCGTGTTTGACCCGCGCCGCGGCGAGCTTGTTTTTCGGGTTCTCCACCTGCTGAACGACGTAGTGCGTGTCCAGCCGGGCCCGGCGCGGGTTCATGCCGGAAACGTAGAGGTAGATATTCGAGAGGGCGACGAAGCTGTCGGTGCGGACGCGGTCGTTGGTCTGGAGTTGCATGCCGATGTCGCGGTTGAAGAGGATCATCACCGGTCGCACGCCGTTGTGCACGACCTGCATCTTCACCGCCGGGCTCAACGGGCTGTGCAGCGAGTAGAACGGGTGATCGCGATCGATGCGGACGGGATCGGCGTCGCGCCCGAACAGTCGCTCGGCGAGATTGCGGTAGGACCGCAACGAGTCGCCCGTACGACGCCCCTCGGGCACGCACACCAGCAGTCCGCCGGCGTCGATGTACTTGCGCAGGTTCTCGATCTGCCGGTTCTCAAGTCCGAAAGATTCGTGCGTGGCCAGATACAGCATCGGGCTTTCGATCAACTCGTGGGCGGGTTGATCGAGCTCGGCGATCTGCCAGGTGAAGGGCGCCTCGAACACGTCGCTGGCGTAGTTGACGAAGTTCAGCACGTCGTGCGGTCGGTTGTTCCACCGGTGG
>CAYFQS010000129.1:0-8980 GCA_964345245.1 uncultured Planctomycetaceae bacterium
CGACGGCCTCGAGCAGGACGCCGTTGTCCGAACTGAGCACCGAGCCGTCGCCCATGGTGATGAGCCCGGCGAATTCAGCCCAGTCGGCGTCGCGCAGATGCAGGGTGTTGCCGTTGAGGGCGATCCCGGTGCCGAGGGCGAAGTCCACGCCGGCGGTGCTGCTGCTGAGCCCGAGGGTCATGGTGGGCTGGGTGATTTCGACGGCGGAGCCGGCCTGGCCGGTGATTTCGCCCTGAAGGGTCCCGCCGCCGGTGATCCTGGACGCGGATTCGAGCGTGACCCCGTTCGCCGCCGAGACGGTCACGCCGGGCTGCAGGTCGAGAGTCACGTTGCCGCTGCCGCCGTCGCGCCCGATGAGCAGCGACCTGGTCATCGTGTTGACCGACGGACCGGTAACTTCCAGACCGTCCGCGGGCTTGATGACGGTATCAGACTTATCGAAGGGGAACGCCGAGGCAGACCAGTTGCCATTGACGTCCCAGAGCCCGTTAGCGCCCTTGGTGTATTCCTTGACCGGAATGAGGGTGGCGATCCAGGCCTCGGTCTCATCGTCGGGATTCGTGCCCACGCCGACAAGGGTCAGCCCGTCCGCACTGACGCCCTGGGCCCGGTTGAGGGTCCAGCCGGTCAGTCCGGTGGCGTTGAAATCGTTGATCAGCGTGTCCTGGAGATCGACCATGGTCTCGGATTCGGCGAAGTACATGAAGGCCTTGTTGCCGGTGGCGACGGTGCCGGTGCCGACGATGACGCTGCCGTCGGCGGAAATGGCGTTGGCCCGCGAGCCGAAGCCGTCGTCGCTCCCGAGGTCGCCGAGGGGGCTCATCACGCCGGTCGACGACCGCCAGAGGAACGCTTCCTGTCCGTTGCCGGATTCGCTGAAGCCGACGATCATCGATCCGTCGGCATTGACGGCGGTGGCTTCGGACATGAACCCGCCGCCGCCGAGGTCGCCGAGTCCGGCCGGGGACCCGCCGTCGTAGCGGAAGGCCTGTCGACCGGCGGTCGAGCCGCCGGTCCCGACGATGGTGGCGCCGTCGGCGGAGATGTCCTTGGCCCGGCTGTAGGTTCCGCCGGGCAGGAAGCCGAGGGGCGTGATCGACCCGCCGCTCCACATCACCGCCTGCTCGTCGTTGGCGGTGCCGGAGGTCGGGTCGCTGTAGCCGACGATGATGCTCCCGTCGTCGGACACGCCGAACGCCTTGCTTTCGAGGTCGCCGGACAACGTGCCGAGATCGTTCATCGTGCCGCCGGAGTAGCTGAAGGCGTGATTGATCACCGCGGCGGCCGCGGAATCACTGAAGCCGACGATGACGCTGCCGTCGGCGGAGGCGTCGTATGCGAAGGAGTTGTTGTTGAACGCCCCGCCGCCGCCGGGCAGGAACCCGAGGGGCTCGAGCCCCCCGCCGCTGGTCCACCTGAACGCCTCCCGGGCGAAGTCATCGTTGAAGCTCTGGCCGACCGCGACGTTGCCGTCGGCGGAGATGTTCAGCAGGTCGCTGTCGATAAAGCTGGTATTGAGCCCGCCCACGCCGGTGAACGTCGCGGACTGCCCGGCCGCTTGACCGTTGCCCAACCAGGCCAGCGTCATCATGACCAACGCTGCGACGACAACCCGCTTCGATTCTGAGACTGTCAAAAGACGCATTACAGGTCTCCCTCTTGGTGCTACTGCGTGTGATCCTCTGTTACTCGAACCCACCGCCAACTGGTATCGGCGGGAGACCATCTCCCACTCAACCGAATTGGCAGGGGACAACCGCGGAAGCGCGCCGGCGCCCTTCCACCCGCATGTGGGAATTCGCTGTGATTCTCTCTCAGGCCCCGTTTGGGCCTACCGCCGCGGTCCTTCCCACAAACACACGGCGGGTTGTCGATTGCTCGAACTACTTTTCATCCTTCACGCGCCGAGGTCCGATATCAAGTGGAGAAGAACGAAAAATAGCGCTTACCGCCCGATAACCTGATGCTTGCCACCGGATCGGGCTTCCAGGCCGGGCACACCCGGTATTCCGGAAGACCATCCATGGCACACGAGGCGGGTCGGCCCGGGTCTTAGATCATGGGCAAACCCCGGCGGCAACGCTGGATACGCGTTGATCCATCTCCGATCAGAAGATGCGGCCTGGGGGCGGGATTCCCGTCGGTATCAGCCGCCCGGCTTGTAGAACGGCAGCTTGACCACCTCGGCGTCGACCTGCTTGCGGCCGAAGTCGACCTTGAGCGTCGTGCCGAGCTCGGCGTGGTCGGGCGGGACATACGCCATGGCGATGGGGTAGCCCAGCGTGGGCGAGAGGCAGCCGCTGGTGACCTCGCCGACGATCCGCTCGCCCCGCCGCACCGCCATGTTCTGGCGGGGGGTTCGCTTGCCGTCGAGCTTGAGGCCGACGCGGGTCTTCTCCGGGCCGCTTTCCGCGATCTGCTTCAGCGCCGCCTGGCCGACGAAAGACGGAATCTCCGGCCCCTCGTCGCCGGTCTCATCCTTGTCCAGGTTGACCGCGAACTTCAGCCCGGCGCTCAGGGGATCGATCGCTTCGGTCAGCTCGTGGCCGTACAGCGGCATCCCGGCTTCCAGGCGGAGCGTATCGCGGGCCCCGAGCCCGGCGGGCTTGACCGGCGCGTCCTCGCGGTCGGCGTCCTTCAGCAGCAGCTTGATCGCCATGCCCGCGCTTTTGGCCGGCATGATCACCTCCACGCCGTCCTCTCCCGTGTAGCCCGTCCGCGAGATCGTCATCTTCAGCACCAGCAGGTTCTTGACGGCAAAATGGTACTTCTTGAGCGACGGCACCTCGCGGGAGTACTGGCCGATCATGTCCATGACCTTCGGCCCCTGGGCGGCGACCATCGCGGTCTGTTCGGTCATGTCCACGATCTTGACCGCGTCGTCATCGCCTCGTTGCTGCTCGAAGTGGGCGAGCAGCTTCTCCCGGTTGGCCGCGTTGACCACCAGCATCCAGCGGTCGTCGAAGCGGTAGACGAGCACGTCGTCCAGCGTCCCGCCCGCCTCGTTGCACACCAGCGAGTAGCGGCAGGTGCTGACCTTCATGTCGGTGATGCGGCGGGTGAGCACGGACTCGAGAAAACGGCGGGCGTGCCGGCCGGTGAAGAACACCCGACCCATGTGCGAGACGTCGAACAGCCCGCCCGACTCCCGCACCTGCCGGTGCTCGTCCTGAATCGAGGCATAGAGGATCGGCATCTCCCAGCCGGCGAAGTCGACCATCTTCGCATCGTGGTCGACGTGAAACTGGTAAAACGGGGTCCGCAGCACGGGGGGTCCTTTCTTCGCGTTTCGTGCGTCCAACGGGCCAGTGTAGCAGGTTGCGTCGCGAAGAGGCGAGCGACGGCGGCCGGCGGGCGCGGGGCGGAATCGATGCGGCCCGACCGGGAGGGATCGATTATCATGGGGCCATGAGTGATCCCTCGCATGCCGCCGAGTTGGTTGACCACTACCTGTTGCACATGATGGAGATCGCGGCGTCGGACCTGTTCCTCAGGCCGCGCACGTCGCCGACGTACCGGGTAAACGGGCGGATTCAGCGCACCGACCTGCCCGCCCCGTGCCCCGAGGACATGCGGCGGTACGTGGATCAACTGCTCAGCCCCGTCGCCCGGCAGCGGTTCGAGACCTCGCCTGACATCGACGTGGCGTACCACGTGCCGGGCAAGGGGCGGTTCCGCGTGAACCTGTTCATGCAACAGGGGGACCTGGCGCTGGCGGCGCGGGCGATTCCGGCGGGCGCGGTGCAGTTCGACACCCTCGGGCTGCCCGAATCGATCCGGAAGATGGCCGAGGCCCGCAGCGGGTTGATCCTCGTCGTCGGACCGACCGGCTGCGGCAAGTCGACCACGATGGCGGCGCTGGTGCATCACATCAACGCCACCCGGGCCGAGCACATCGTCACCATCGAGGACCCGATCGAGTTCGTGCACGAAGAAGTGCAGTCGCTGATCCATCAGCGGCAGGTGGGCTATGACACCGAGTCGTTCACCACGGCCCTGCGGCACGTGGTGCGGCAGGCGCCGGACGTGATCATGATCGGGGAGATGCGGGACCGCGACACGATGGAGACCGCCCTCAACGCGGCGCTGACCGGGCACCTGATCCTCTCGACGATGCACACGACGAACGTGGTGCAGTCGATCGACCGGATGCTCAACTACTTCCCGCCGGAGGTGCGGCGGCAGGCCCAGGCGGACCTGGCGACGACGCTGGTGGGCATGGCGTCGATGCGGCTGCTGCGGCGGGCCGACGGCGGCGGGCGGGCGCCGGCGTGCGAAGTGCTCCGCGGCACGCCGCGGGTCCGCCGGCTGATCCAGGAAGGCGAGTTCCCCGAAATCTACGACGTGATGAAACGAGCCGAGGACGAAGGCATGAGCACCATGAACCGCGCCCTCGTGCGGCTGGTGAAAGACGGCGTGGTGGACGAAGCCGACGCCCTGCCCTACGCCCCGAACCCCGACGAATTCCGGCTGAACCTTGAAGGCATGTTCACCGGCATCGAGTCGATCGACATGCGCACCGAGTCCGAGTCCAGCCAACCCGGCGAAGACGAAGAAGAAACCCGCGTGCGGTAGTGCGGAGCCATCAAACCGGAAGCGGGATCACGATCATGACCGATGATATCATGTGACCAGGAGCATGCACGTGGCCAAGGGCAACCAATATTTTGGAGTCGGCATCTATCCGGTGCCTGAAGCAGCCCGGTTGACCAGGGTTCCTTCCACGCGCATTCGTCGGTGGTTGCTTGGACACAAACGTCGCTACCGGGGCAGCGAAGTGGTCGACCCGCCCGTGATCGAGCGTCAGCTTCCGGATATCGAGGGCCAGGCGCTGCTTGGCTTTCTTGATCTGATGGAAGTGCGCTTCATCGACGCGTTCAAACAGCATCAAATCAGTCTTCAGGCCATTCGTCTGGCTTCGCGCCGGGCGGGCGAGATGTTTCACGTCGACCACCCGCTGTCGAGCCGGCGATTTAAGACCGATGGGCGGACGGTCTTCGCTGAGATCGCGGATGAAACGGGCGAGAAGGTACTCCTCGACCTCGTTAAGGACCAGTTCGCCTTTGAACGGGTGCTCGCCCCGTACCTTTACGAAGGACTTGTCTTCTCCGGCGACGATGAGTTGCTCCAATGGTGGCCGGCGGCGGGCGAAGGTCGAGTCATCCTTGACCCTCGGCGGTGCTACGGTCAACCGATCATTGCTGACGCCGGCGTACCCACCGAAGTCATCGTCGATGCTTTTGAGGCCGGCGTGGACCTGGAGGAGATTGCCCAGTGGTACGAGTTGTCTCGGCAATCTGTTGAAGCCGCCCTCCAGTTTGAGCGCAGTCTTGCCGCGTGAACTTCCTCTTCGACAACAATCTGCCGCCCGAACTGGCCCGGGCATTCGATGTGCTGTCCCAGAAGGACGGACATCGTGCGATGCCGCTACGCGACAAGTTTCCCGAGGCCACCGGGGACGAAGACTGGATTCCCACGCTCATCCGCGAACGGCACTGGGCGGTGGTCTCTCGCGACCGATTCACCGGGCGTACGCGAAGCGGTCTGCCGGAGCGGGTTCTCCTCCAACACCGGTCGCTGGCGGTCTTCATCCTCGGCCGCGGCTGGCGCGCCTTTCATCGATGGGACCTGGTATGGCGGCTGGCCCGTTAGTGGCCCACGCTCACGGAAACAGCAAACAACATTCAGGGCGGCGTCGGCTATCTCGTACCGAAGGACTTCCCGGGACACAAGCAACGAAAACTGCAGGTCATGTGGACGACGCCTTAACAAGCAGTTGAATACTGCAGGAAGCGGCCATGAATGAAGAAGCGGTGACGGATCAGGCGCCGAAGAGGCTGGAACTCGAGGAGGGGCAGGGGCTGTCGATGAAGCAGCTCTTCGAGTACGCCGCCCACGTAGGGGCGAGCGATCTGCTGCTCACCGCCGGGGCGGCGCCGACGGTCCGGGTCAACGGCGAACTCTACGCCGCGGCGAAGATCACCCTCAAGCCCGCCGAGACCAAGCGCCTCATCTGGTCCCTGCTCAACGAGACCCAGCAGGAGATGTTCGAGCGCAAGCGCGAGCTCGATTTCTCCCTCGCCGTCACCGGCATGCTGCGGTTCCGGGCGAACATCTACTACCAGAAAGGCAGCGTCGCCGGGGCGTTTCGGCTCATCCCCCGCACCGTGCCGTCGCTCGATGCGCTCGGCCTGCCGCCGCGGCTCAACGACTTCACCCTCCGCACCCACGGGCTCATCCTCATCACCGGGCCCACCGGCTCGGGCAAGTCGACCACCATGGCGTCCATGATCGCCCTGACCAACGAACCCCGCCGCTGCCACGTCGTCACCGTCGAGGACCCGATCGAGTTCATCCACGACAACAAACGCTGCATCGTCGATCAGCGCGAGGTGTTCAGCGACACCATGAGCTTCGCCAACGCGCTGAAATACGTGCTGCGGCAGGACCCGGACGTGATCCTCGTCGGCGAGATGCGGGACGCGGAGACGATCGCCGCCGCCCTGACCGCGGCGGAGACCGGGCACCTGGTCATCGCGACGCTGCACACGAACGACGCGGTGCAGACGATCGACCGCATCGTCGACGTGTTCCCCCCGCATCACCAGGCGCAGATTCGCGTGCAGCTCGCCTTCTCGCTGATCAGCATCGTCTCGCAGCAGCTCATCCCGCGGGCCAACGGCCAGGGGCGCGTGCTCGCCACGGAGGTGCTGATCAAGAACCACGCGGTGGCCAATCACATCCGCGAGGGCAAAACGCACCAGACGCGTTCGACCATCGAGGCCGGCCGGGCCGAGGGCATGATCACGATGGACGACCGGCTGCGTGAGCTGTACGAGTCGGGGATCATCACCTACGAGCAACTCGCCCGGCGCGTCACCTCGCAGACGTACCTCAAACAGGTCGCCCCGCGGCAGCCGGGCGCGACGCCGCGGAAGCGCGGCCGGCGATAATCCCGGCGTCGCGGACCGGTGGCCGCCACGGCCAAACCCGGAGCATAGCCCAGGGCCGGCTGTACCCAACTCGGCGCCCGGGTGCTTCGGCGCGATCTCGCTTCAGCGCGGCGCGGTGGCTTCGGCGCGGCCTCGATCAAGGCATCGGCTTGCCCCGGGCCGTGACCAGTAACCGATACCACTCGTCGGGCGCCAGCTCCAGCTCGTCGGCCCGCGCCGCGTGGCGAATGTGATCGGGATTCGTCGAACCGACGATCGGAATGATGCCGCTCGGATGACGCATCAGCCACGCCAGGGCGATCGCGACCGGCGTCACATCGTGCGACCCGGCCAGTTCGTTGACCAGCGCCATCGTCTCCGCGTGATCGCCCTTCGCTTCGGTCGACGCCAGGGCGCCCCCGGCCACCGGGCTCCACGCCAACGGCGTGATCCCTCGCTCCAGGCACTGATCGAGCGTGCCGTCGTCGAGGCAATCACGGACCAGCAGGCTGATCCGAACCTGGTTGACGGTAAGCGGCACGTCGCACGCGGCCTGCAAAGCCGCGACGAGCGACGGGCGGAAGTTGCTCACCCCGAAGTGCCGCACCTTGCCCGCCCGGCGAAGATCGTCGAACGCCGCCGCCACCGACTCCGGATGCATCAGCAGGTCGGCGCGGTGAAGCTGGTACAGATCGATGGTCTCCACGCCCAGCCGATCGAGCGATGCATCGCACGCCGCCCGGATGTAATCGCCCGACAGGTCGTACCGCGGCGAGAGGGCGCTGTCCGGCGGCGGGAGCACCACGCCGCACTTCGTGGCGATGATGACGTTATCGCGCATGCCGGACACCTCGCGGAGCGTTTCGCCGAGCACTTCCTCGCACAGGCCCCGGCAGTAGATGTCGGCGGTGTCGAAGAGGGTGTAGCCGGCTTCGTAGGCCGCGGTCATCGCCTGCCTGGCCGCGGCCCGCGTCTCGCCGGTCACCTGCGTCGGATCCCAGGTGCCGAGCACGCGCATGTTGCCGTAGGCGAGGCGGGTGACGTCCAGGTCGCTGTGGGGAATATGGGTGGTTTTCATGGTGGGCTTTCTCGTTTCGTGGTCCTGATCCTCCCCGGACCCGTTGCTCGCCGTCGCTCGCATCGTACATGCGGGGCCTGGTCGGACTTCACCCGGCCTGGTCGCCGAGGGTCTTGCGAAGTTTACGCGCGTGCCGGCGCAGACCGAAGTCCACGAGCGCGGGAGAGGCGGAACCAAGCCAGACGCCGAGGCGGACGAGTCGGCTCGGCCAGACCTCCCGCCGGGGCCGCCGCATTGCCGCCACCGTCCGCCGCGCCACGTAATCGGGCGACTGGACGAACAGGTCGGGCGTGTTCTCCAGCACCTCGTCCCGCCCGCCGATCTCGGCGCTCACTTCGAAGAATTCGGTGCTCGTGCCGATGGGCAGCACGACGGTCACGTCGATGCCGAACGGCTCGACCTCGAGGCGCACGCCCTGGGCGAGGGCGAGCTGCGCCGCCTTCGTCGCCGCGTAGGCGGCATAGTACGGCAGCCCCACCCTCGCCACGACACTGGAGGTGAGGATGATCTGCCCTTCGCCCTGCCGCTTCATCACCGCCACCGCCGCGCGGATGCACCGCACGGTGCCGAAGTAGTTCACGTCGAACAGGCGACGGTGGTCCGCCTCGCCCATGCGATGGACCGGCTGCATGAACCCGTAGCCGGCGTTGGCGAACATCACGTCCACGCGGCCGAAATGCTCGACCGCCCGGTCGGCGAGGGCCTGCACCGAGGCGTCGTCGGCGACATCGGTGGGCACGACCAGGGCCCGCCGACCGGCGTGCTCAACCTCGCGGGCGACCTGCCGGAGCTTCTGCTCGCGCCGGGCGGCGAGCACCACGTCCATCCCCGCCGACGCCGCTTGCCGCGCCGTCGCCGCCCCGATCCCCGACGACGCGCCCGTCACCACCAGCACGCGATCTCTGAGGTCCTTCACCATGACGAGAGTCTCGCAATCGCCGATCCCCCTGTAAAGCCACCGACGGCATCG
>CAYFQS010000130.1:0-8878 GCA_964345245.1 uncultured Planctomycetaceae bacterium
CCCAGTCGCGGAAGGCGCCCTCGGTGAACTTCATGATGTTGCCCTTGTGGACGAGGGTGACGCTGTCGCGGTGGTTGGCCATCGCGTAGTTGATCGCCGCCCCGACGAGCCGGGCCGTGCCCTCCACGCTGGCCGGCTTGATGCCGATCCCGGACGACGCGGGGAAGCGGATTTTCTCGAACTTCTCGGGAAACGCGTCTTTGAACAGCTTCATGAACCGGTCGCGCTCCTCCGTGCCGACCTCGAACTCAATACCGGCGTAGATGTCCTCGGAGTTCTCCCGGAAGATCACCATGTCGATATCCTCCGGTTTCTTCACCGGGCTGGGCACGTTGGTGAAGTACCGCACCGGCCGGAGGCAGACGTAAAGGTCGAGAATCTGCCGCAGGGCGACGTTGAGGGAGCGAATCCCGCCACCGACCGGCGTGGTAAGCGGCCCCTTGATCCCGACAAGGTACTCCCGGAACGCGTCCACCGTGGCGTCGGGCAGCCATTCGCCGCTCTTGTCGTAGCTCTTCTGCCCGGCGAGCACTTCCTTCCACGCGATCTGCCGTTTGCCGCCATAGGCCTTCTCCACCGCCGCGTCGAACACCCGCGAGGCCGAGGCCCAGATGTCCGCCCCGGTGCCGTCGCCCTCGATGTAGGGAACGATCGGCTGGTCGGGGACGTGCAGGTTCCCCCCTTCGGTCATCGTGATCGGTGCGGCATCGGCCATTTGCGTGCTCCTCGTCTGTTTCTCGGGATGGATTGCAGGACGCAAACGATAGCCACCGGACTCGCGACAATCAAAGCCGGCCGGAAATGCGGACCGGGGAATCAGTGGCGAATCTCGAAGGCGTCGAACTCACTGCATGCAGGCGACTCGTCGACTTTCCTGTCGCGGATGTGCCCGGCCATGGCCTTCTCGAGGTCGGCGAGAAACGCGTTGACCTCGTCTTTCTCGCCCTCGGCCACCACCTGGACGCGACCGTCGGGCAGGTTCTTGACATAGCCGGTCACTTCGTGGCCGGACGCGACGCGGCGGGTGGTCCACCGGAAGCCCACGCCCTGCACGCGCCCGCTGTAATGAACGTTCTTGCGAATCATGGGGCATCCTAGGCGGGCGACGCGCCGCGTCAGCCGCCGGCGGGATCGGGACTCCCCCCAAGTTCGACCACCTCAACGCCGAGCGAGTCGGCCATTTGCTGACACGCCTTCGCCTCGCTTTCGGAGATGCAGGCGGACTGCCGGCCGGCGTGAACGATCCGGCGAATGCCCACCTGCAGCAGCCGGCGAAAGCAGGAGGCGCACGGCGGGCCGGTCACGTACGCCGACCCCCCTCGCATATCACATCGCGAGAACGCCACCGCGTTGTCCTCGGCGTGAATGAACCAGTCGTACTTGTCCGGCCGGGTCAGCGGCACCATCTCATTCGGCAGTCCCTGGACCGGCCCGTTATAGCCGGTGCTGATCACGCGATGGTCGGGGTCGACGAGCACGCAGCCGTGCTTCGTGTTCGGATCGGGCGAGCGCCGACTGATCAGCTCGGCGAGGTCGAGGAAGTACTCATCCCACGTGGGGCGTCGGGTTTCGGCCATGTGTATCTCCGTGCGTATCGATGGGACATCTTACACGGATCGAACACGGCGGTTCATCCGCGGACCCGACCGCCGGGCTTGGCGATCTGGCGCTTGGCGGGGACGGGGCGGGGCACACGGTCGCCCGGGCGCGACGCGTCAGGATTGGAACTCCACCGCCTGGCCGGTCTCCACCGATCTGAGGGCGGCTTCGATGACGCGAACGTTGCTCACGCCGAGTTCGAGCGGACACGGCGCCGACCGCCCGGCCAGCAGCGCCCGCACGAAATCCCGGATCGGCAGGTGGAAGTAGCCGAACTGATCATCCCCGACATCGGTCAGGCCGAGCAGGAACGGCCAGTCGTGTTTCTCCGGCGTGATCTCGACCACGCCCTGCGGCGTGCCGGTGTGGTCGATGCGGCTGGTCGTGGTCTGGAGACTCGTGCGGAAGTCGGCGATGCACGGCCAGGCGTCGGGCAGAATCCACGAGGTCTCCAGCGTGGCCACGCCCTGCGGAAACGCGAGTTGCACGTGCATGGCGTCGATGGTGTCGATGCCGCGGCCGGCGAGCACGCCCCGCATCGCGGTGGCGAACACCCGCTCCGGCGCCGCGGCGAACAACCAGCACGCCATGTCCGCGATGTGGGGCAACAGGAACCACTGCGGGCCGCTGTGGGCGGCCCATTTGAACCATTGCGTGGCGACCTCGAGGCGGTCGCTCAGCCGCACGAGCAGCATCCGCGGCTCGCCGATTTCCCCCGCGTCGAGCTTCCGCTTGATCTCGGTGAACGCCGGGTGATAGCGGTTGTGAAAATCGACCCCGGCGGTCACGCCCGCGGCGCGGGCGGCCTCGACGATCGCCGCCGCGTCATCCGAGGAGGTGGCCAGCGGCTTCTCGATGAGTATGTGCTTGCCCGCCGAGGCGAGCTTCACGCACGGCTCGCGATGGGTGAAATCCGGCGTCACCACGCTCACCGCTTTGACCCTGTCATCCGCCGCCACGTCATCGACGTTCGCTGTCCAGTCACAATCAAAACGCTCAGCAAAATGCCGGGCCTTTGATTCGTCCAGATCGCACACGATACGCAGGTCCGCGTGCTCGAAACCCGCGTAGGCCCGGGCGTGAATCTCGCCAAAAAGTCCGCATCCGACGACGGCGACCGGCAATCTGTCCATGATCGGCTCCTTCCGGGGGCAGCATCTTCCCGCAAACCTGTATACCATGACGGTTCTTTGAACAGAAGAGGCAGACCGGCGGCAAGCGTCGTCACGAACACTCGACACTCGCAAAAGGATGCGGAATTCGCCATGGAGTACGTCAAGTTCGGCAATACGGGAATGATTGTTTCGCGGATGTGCCTTGGAGCAATGACCTTCGGGCCGCCCAAGCTCGACGCGGAGGCATCGCGCCGCGTGGTCGACGAAGCCCTCGACCAGGGAGTCAACTTCATCGACACCGCCGAGTCTTACAATGAAAGCGAAGAACTGCTCGGGCGCATTCTCGCTGGTCGCCGGGAGAAGGTGCATCTCTGCACCAAGGTGTTCCGCAAGCGGGCTCGCGACGGCAAGTGCGGACGTAACAGCCGCGTGAACATGATCGAATCGCTGAACCAGAGTCTGGCGAAGCTGCAGACCGACTATGTCGACGCGTATCTGCTGCACCACCCGGACCCGGAGACGCCGATCGAGGAAACGACCGAGGCCCTCGAGCGGATGATCAGGCAGGGCAAGGTGCGGTACGTGGGCGTGTCGAACCATTACTCGTGGCAGATGGCGTACATGCTCGGGGTTCAACGGCTGCACGGCCGGCAGCCGATCATCACCATCCAGTGTCGCTGGAGTCTGCTGGACCGGGCGGTGGAGCGGGAGACCATCCCCTTCGTCCGCAAGTTCCACCTTGCCACCATGATCTACAGCCCGCTGGCGGAGGGACTGCTCAGCGGCAAGTACCAGCGCGACACTGAGCCGCCCGAGGGTTCACGAGGGTCGCGGCACAAGATTCTCAAGCGATATCTGGAGGACGATCAGACCTTCGACACCATCGAGGCCCTGCAGGAGGTCGCGAATGAGCAAGGCGTGTCGCTGCCGCAACTGGCCATGCTGTGGCTGCTCGGCAAAGACGAGGCGACGTGTCCGTTGCTCGGCGGGTCGAAGCCGGAGCATTTCTCGCTGATGTACGAGATCGCGGATCGCCGGCTTGACGACGAGGTGATGCAGAAGCTCGACGAGATCACCGAGCCGTGGAAGTGGCGGCGGTTCATCAACCAGCCGTTCTCCGACGGACCGGCGGTCACGCCGCAGTAGCGCTCATCCCACCCAGGCCGGACCGCGGCGACCGCGCAGGTCCGTCTCGACAGGGTGCGGCTTACGCCAGTTCCACCACCAACCCCTCGGCGTCGATGGTGACCGGCTCGGCGAAGACGACCCGCCGCTCATCGCCGCGGCCGGCCACGCTCACGTCCTGTGTTTCGTAGCTCACCTCCGGTCGGCGGATGTCGAATCGACGGAAGCGGCCGAGTTCGAGGGTCAGTGCCCGGAGCGGCTCGGGCATTTCGAAGCTCAGCACGATGCGTCGTCCCTCGGCCCGTTCCTCGACGCACAGCCGCCCGCGGTTGCCCGGCGTGAACACGGGCAGATCGAGCACCTCACGACCGGGCAACATGCGCGGCCGCAGGGCGAGCGCCTCGTTCGGCCGATCGAGAAGCACTCCGGCGAGGGCGAGACAGGCGAACCAGATCGACGGGGCGTTCATGTACCGATCGCAGCCCCAGCCATAGCTCCCGCCGCTTTCGAGATTCCATCGCAGGGGCCAGTTCCACGACTGGGCCGCCCGTTCGTGCACTTCGTCGTACACGCGTCGCAGGGCGGTGAGGCCTTCGTCGACGAGCCCTTCGTGAATCGCGAGGGCGGCGAAGTGCCCCGCCTCGTAGCCCGGCCAGCCCTGCCCCGCCTCCGACCACCAGCGCGACGACGGCGGGTTCGGCGACTCATCGCCCTCGGGGCTGATGCCCTTGTGCACGCCGCGCGGCGTGGCGCTGCGGGCCGCGATCTGCCGCATCGCGCTGACGATCCGCGCCGGCTCGACCAGCGGGCCGAGATCGAGCAGGTCCGCATACCACTGCCCCGCGAGCTGGCCGTCGTGACAGGTGCGATTCACCTTCGGATGGTCGGCCTGGGCCTCGGTCGGCACCTGGCCCTGGTTGACCGACGGGTCGGCCAGCGACCCCGACGCGTCCGCTTCGGTCACCTCGGCCGCCCGGTCGAACACGGGATTGCGGTCGTCGTTGTACAGCCGGTAGTACCCGAGCTGGTCGTCCCAGAGCCGGGCCTCGAACTGCTCGGTCGCCTTCGCGAGGATCGGCTCGAAGGGCCGCCAGTCGTCCTCGCGCCCCAGTTCCGCGGCCATCTCCCGAAACGCCCGCAGCGCCGCCAGCCAGAGCGACGACGAGTAGCTGTTGGCCCCGAAAAACGCCCAGTCGTCGTACGTGGTCGAGCGATCCTCGTTGTTCGGCAGGCCGTCGTCATCGGTGTCCTGCGACGCGGTGTACCGCATCATGTCGACCATGTAAGCCCAGAGCTTCTCAAGCTCATCGCGGTCGCCGGTCCAGCGGTAGTTCCGCAGGGTCATGAGTACGAACTTCGGGTTGAGGTCGGTCCAGTTCTTGGCGGTGGTGCCGGTCTTCGGATCGTCGAAACGGAGGTTGCCGAGGTCGTGATACACCCGCCCGGCGTCGGCGGGGTGTTTCGTCCTCGCGAACAGCTCCAGTTCCGTGCGTTCAAGCTCCGGGAACAGCAGCGCGGTGGCAACTGACGAGTAGAACCGCTGATCCAAGGTGCCCATCATCGGCCCGAAGGGCGTTTCCATCAGCGAGTACCGCCCGTCCCTCGCCCATAGCGTGCCCTGCGTGAGCACCGAGAGCTGGTTGATGAGCATGTAGCTCAGCCAGTCGGGCAGCGAGGAGTGCACGAGGGAATCGTGCCAGGCGTCAATCGCCCGGGCGGTGTCTTCGCGGCAGTCAATGGCTTCGGCGGCCACCGCATCGACGCTGTCAAAGTGCGCCGCGTACTGATGGCCCTGGTCATCCACCGACGTCTCCTTGCCGCGCAGTTCACTGCGACCGACCTTGAAGTCGGGGAAGTACCAGGCGAGGACGAAGCCGACGTCCCGCGTTTCGCCTGGCGCGACCTCGACACTGCACGCGAGGGCCCCGGAGAACTCGGCATCGGCGCTGAAGCGGCGGTCCCAGGCCTCGGCGTCGAATCGTCCGCGGTCTTCGAGTTGCCCCAGCAGCGGCGAGACCTCCCACGTGTTGAACCGGGCCGCGGTCACCTCGCCGCCCTCCACCCCGTCGAGATGGATCACGTGACTGCCCCGCTGGTTCTCGCGACACCCGTCGGGCGATTCAAACCGCAGGCCGACCAGTTCGCCGTCGTGGTCGATCTTCGAGATGCGATCCCGACCGTCGGGGAAGACGCCGTGCATGCAGCCGGCGATGTTCTCCCATGAGAACGCAAGCGTCGCGCGGATCGGCCGGGCGCCGAGGTTGGCGACGCTGAACCGGAAGCTCGCCGCGGGCATGCATGAACGGCGCAGGTCGCCCGGCACGACGTAGCCGTGGGCGTGCAGCGTGAGTTCCAGCGGCAGGCCGTCGATCTCGTAACGCAGCCGGGCCGCGGGATAGAGCCCTTCGTGCTCGATCTGGTCGTCACCTAGCAGGAGCGTGCGACCGGTCTGCCCGAGGGGCAGCGTGGACTGCGACTGCAGGAGACGCAGCGTCTTCACCCGCCCATCGCTTGCGGCGAAGGCGAACATCGAGCCGGGCATGAACTCGATGCGCTGGTGGCGGTGGAAGTTGTTGCAGGTCGTGAAGTTCGCGAGTCGGCCGTCGGGCAGCAGCTCGACGCAGCCGGCACCGATCCCGCCGAGGGGCACGCCGTTGTGACCGGTGAAGGCCACGGCGTTCTGGATGTTGTTCAGCGGGTTGGTCGGCCGGACGCCCGCGTTCATTGACGTTTCGATCTGTCGCGTCATGTCGGTTCACTCCCGCCGCACAAGATACCGGCGAGGCGCGAGCGGTGCGACACTCCCCACGATACGTTACATTACCCGATCCACCGAAACGAGGTACGAGATGAAGCCCGACGCCGGCCACATTCAGACGATCAAGGTCGTATCCAACACGCACTGGGACCGCGAGTTCCGCCGGTCCTTCGAGAAGACCCGCCGGCGGCTGCTCGACATGATGGACGTGACCCTCGACATCCTCGAGCGGGACGAGGCGTACCACTCGTTCACGCTCGACGGCCACGCGATCCTGATCGAGGACTACCTGGAGATGCGGCCGGAACGGCGCGACCTGGTGGCGCGGCTGCTCGGCGAGGGCCGGCTCGTCGCCGGGCCGTGGCTCACGCTGCCCGAGCAGTTCAGCATCACCGGCGAGGCGATCGTCCGCAATTTTCTGTGGGGCCGGAAGGTCGTCGAGGCCCACGGCGGCAAGGTCGGGCCGGTCGCGTATACGCCCGCCTCGTGGGGGCAGACGGGTCAGCTCCCGCAGATTCTCGCCGAGTTCGATCAGAAGTACATGATGTTCTATCGCGGCATCTCGCACGACGAGGCGGACGCCGAGTGGGTCTGGCAGGCCCCGGACGGCAGCGAAGTGCTGGCCAGCCGCTTCGCCCTCTACGCCCGGTACAACTGGTACTACCAGGTGCACCGCCCCGTCACGACCGGCCGCGTGTTCGCCAAGGACAGCGTCTGGGGCGAGCGCGACGAGGCGCCCTTCCGTTTCGCCGACGGCCTGGCGGGCGAGGACCTGGCGTTCGACCTCAAGCGGCCGCGGGCGACCTATGACAAGTCGACGCTCCAACAGGCGGTGCTCGACATGGTCGAGCGCGAAGGTCGGCACTTCACCACGCCGATCTTCCTCGCCATGCACGGCCACGACATTTCGGTGGCCCACCCGCTCGAATCGCAGATCATCGCCGACGCGAAGGAACTGCTTGCCGACCACTTCGAGATCAAGCACACCGATCTCGCCGACTTCTGGGCCGAAGTGGAACAACACGTGGACCGCGCGGCGCTGCCGACGCTGGTGGGCGAGCGGCGGTCTTACCTGAAGCAGGGCATGTGGACGTACCTGTTCCCCGGCACGATCAGCGCCCGGACGTACCTGAAGCAGCACGACTTCGAGGCGAGCGTGGCGATGAGCGGCTACGCCGAGCCGCTGGCCTGTCTCGCCGCCGCGTGGGGCGCCGAGATCCCCCGCCGCTATCTCGACCGCGGCTGGCGCTACCTGCTCAGCAATCACACCCACGACGCCAACGGCGGCTGCGCCCCCGACGTGGTCGGCCGGGACATGCAGTACCGCTATCGCAAGGCGGTGGACATCGGCGAGATCGTCGCCGAAGACGCCATGGCCCACATCGCGGCCAATCTTTCGGGCGAAGAACAGGACGCCGAGGTCATGCAACTCGTCGTCTACAACCCCCTGCCCCGCCGGCGGGACGCGGTGGTGATGGTCGACCTGGAAATCCCGCGGCAGTTCGACGCCGAGGCCTTCGCCCTGCACGCCGACGGCGACCCCGACGTGCCCATGCAGCCGATCTCGCACGAGAAGTCGAGCAGCTTCGTCGACAGCATCTGGGACGTGCCGACCATCCTCGAATCGAACCGGGTGAAACAGTACGCGAAGCTGAGCGATCTGCCCGGGGTCGGCTGGCGCACGTATCGCGTCGGCCCGGCCGGCGACGAGCTTCGCCCGCCGACCACCCTCGTCACCGGCCCGACCAGCATGGCCAACGAGCACCTCGCGGTGACCGTGAACGGCGACGGCACGATCGACGTGACCGCCAGGGGGACCGGTCGCACGTGGCGGGGGCTCAACTTCCTCACCGATGAGGGCGAAGCGGGCAACGCGTGGCAGCACCAGTCGCCGACCTTCGACCGCAAGTACAGCAGCCGCGGCGCGGCGGGGAGCGTGGCGATCGTCGAGAGCGGCCCGCTCGCCGCGACCATCGAAGCCGAGTACCGCTTCGCCGTCCCCGCCGACTACGACGACGGCACGCGGCGAAGCGATCGACTCGTCGAACTGCCGGTGAAGGTCGCCTATCGCCTCGAAGCCGGGGCACGCGAGATCGGCGTGACCCTGCACGTCGACAATCGCGCCCGCGATCACTGGCTGCGGGCCAATTTCCCCACCGGAATCGATTCGAACGTCACCGTGGCCGACAGCCACTTCGACATCGTGGAGCGCCAGATCGCCCTGCCCGATTCGACCGGCTGGGTGGAGCAGGCCCGCGGCACGCATCCGCTGCGGACCTTT
>CAYFQS010000131.1:0-3545 GCA_964345245.1 uncultured Planctomycetaceae bacterium
CGGATGAGGTTGAACTCGTACGGCCGGGGCTCGGGGAAACGCTCGGGCGCCCGCGGCACGTCGTGGATCGACTGGATGACCGGATTCGCCAGCAGCCGCCGGCCGATCGCGTCGGCCTGCTCCGCCGTGGCGCCGGCCAGGTCGTAGCGCGCCGCGGTGCGGACCTCGCAGGCGTGGCCTTCGCCGACCATGTCGAGAATCGCGTCGCGCGTCGAGTGGGCCACCGGGTCCATCACGCCGGGCAGGTAGTGCACCTCGACCAGCGAAGCGTCCGGCTCGACGTCGGCCGCGCCGAGCCGCCATTGCTCGCTTACCGGGTCGGAGAGCAGTTGCCCGGCCACGCGCTCGATGGTCGGTTGATCGAGGTCGGTTTCCACGAGGTAAAGGCGGGCGGTGCGGACGTGACGCAGATTCGGGGCCAGATGCATCTCCCCGGCCTCGGCGAGCACACTGCGGCCGAGCGGATCGTCGGTGGGATCGAGCGGGCGGACCTCCACCCGCCAGACGCGGGTGGTTGCGGTTTCGGCAACTTGGGCGGGGGCTTCGGTCATGGCCGCCATCCTACCCGCTTACGAAATCTCGATCACCCCGGAGGATTCGAGATGCGAGGTGATCCGGGCGATGGGCTCGCCTGCCGGGTCGATCCGGTGCGTGCGCCAGCCGCGCGCGGCCGCGGGGGCGAGGTTCTCCTCGCGGTCGTCGAAGAAGAGGATCGCGGTCGGCTCGATGCCGCTTTCCCGTTCGACGTGCCGGTACACCCGGGCATCGGGCTTCATCATTCCCACCTGGTGACTGGCGAAGCGCCAGGTGAGCCGATCCAGCGGCAGTCCGGCGTGCCCCTCGCCGGTCATGTGCGACCAGTGCCGGGCGTTGGTGTTGCTCAGGCACGCGGTGGCGATGTGCATGGCGTGCAGGCGGTCGATCACGCGGCCGATGTCGCCGTACGGACCGAGCAGCCAGGTGTCGATCGCCCGCAGCACGACGTGCGGCTCGACGCGGAAGGCGCCGGCGAGCCGGCGGCAGAATTCGTCGGTGTCGATCCGCCCGGTCTCGTAATCGTGTACGAGCGGGTCGCCCGCCTCGTCGCGGATCGCCTGCTCGATGTCGACGTCGACGGTGACGTTCATCCGCCGCAGCACCTCGGGCCAGCCGGAGCAGATGCGGATCAGCACGCCGCCGAGATCGAAGCACACGAGCTTGGGCGGGCGGTCGGACATGGCGGTGGGGCATCCGGCAGAGCGCTACTGGGGAAGGGCGGCGGCGTTCGCCGCGGCGGACGGCGAGAAGCCCGCCGCCGGTTCGGCGGTCCCGGTGTGCGAGAAACTCACCGTGGGCAGGGGCACGCCGATGTCGGTCAGCAGCTCGCGAATATTGCCGGACGGCTGGTACTCGATCGTGCCTGTCACTCGGTAGGGCGTCCGGTCGGCCGCAGCGTTCGACGCGGCGATCCCGGCGGGCAGGACGATCTGCTGCCGGCCGCGGGCGGGGATCGTCGCCAGTGGCTGGATGTTGCTCTGATACCGACCCACGCCGTCGAGCTCGACGCGGTAGCGGGCGATGGTCATCGGCAGGGGCTCATTCGGGTTCAGGTTGGTCAGCTCGAGCAGCAGTTCGGCGCGCACGCCGTCGGCGCCGCTCTCGGCGATCCGCACGCCGCGCACCTTCGCCACCGGCTGCTTCGTCCAGCCACAGCCCGCGGTGAGGGCCAGGCCCACCAGAATCATCGTGATGGTCAGCGTGTATCGAATCACGTGAGTCTCCTGCAGTTCGCGAGAACCCGGCGGCTGAAAATCGTACTCGCCGCAGGCGACCGGGGCAAAGCGCGGACGGCAATGAGATGGATCACCGCGACGATGCTTCACCGCGGCGGCGCGGAAAGATGGGGGAAAGGGTGGGGCGGAGGAGGCGCCTGCAATCGCCAACCGGGCTGAGCGGAGCAATGCTGGCTTGGCGTCCCCCGGCTGCCTTGATGCTCGGGCGTGTGGTGGTGCGGCTTTCGAGTTTCGGATTGCAAGTTTTGTGTTTCGGCTTTCCTGTCCCTGCTATACTCGATTGGCCGGGCGTATCTGCCGATACACCCGGTAAAGGTTCAGGGCGGGGACGTTTTGGTGGTTGACGCCCGTCTATAGCATGAGGAGCGATATCGATGCACGTCACCATCGTGGGAACGGGCTATGTCGGACTGGTCACGGGCACGTGCCTGGCCAACACGGGCAACGAGGTCACCTGCCTCGACATCGACGAGGCGAAAATCGCCAAGCTCAACAACGGGATCAGTCCGATCTACGAGCCGGGGCTCGATACGCTGATCGCCCGGAACGTCAAGGCGGATCGGTTGCACTTCTCGACCGATAAGCAGTCGGCTTACGAGTCGGCGGAGGCGGTGTTCATCTGCGTCGGCACGCCGCCGGACGACTCGGGCCATGCGAACCTCGACTTCGTCTTCCAGGTCGCCCGCGACATCGGCCAGGCCATCGAGCACGCGCCCGGGCCCACCGGCGGCGGCGACGACGAGCGGCGGGCCAAGATCGTCATCGTCAAGTCCACCGTGCCTGTCGCCACCAACCGCATGGTCAAGCAGGAGATCGCCAAGCATACCGCCAAGCCCTTCCACATGGCCTCGAACCCGGAGTTCATGAAGGAAGGCGCCGCGATCCACGATTTCACCCACCCCGACCGCGTGATCATCGGCGTGGAGGACAAGGGCACCGGGCACCGCCTGCGCGAGCTTTACGAGCCCTTTGTTCGTCAGGGCAATCCGATCTTCATCATGGACGTGCCCTCGGCCGAGATGGTCAAGTACGCCGCGAACACCATGCTCGCCACGAAGATCAGCTTCATCAACGAGATCGCCAATCTCTGCGAGGCCTACGACGCCAATATCGAGGAGGTCCGCCGCGGCATGTGCTCCGACGGCCGCATCGGCAATGCCTTCTTCTACCCCGGCCTCGGCTACGGCGGGTCTTGCTTCCCCAAGGACGTGCTCGCCTGCATTTCCATGGGCCGGCGATCCGACACCGCCGCGTCCCTGCTCACCGCGGTGCACGAGGTGAACCTGCGCCAGCGCGACCGGTTCTTCCGCAAGATCGAACAGCACTTCGATGGCAATCTCGACGGCAAGCGCATCGCCGTCTGGGGCATCGCCTTCAAGCCCGGCACGGACGACATCCGCGAGGCCCCGGCGGTGACGATCATGCGCCGGCTGCTTGAACGCCACGCCCACCCCGTCGGTTACGATCCGGTGGCGGCGAAGAACTGCCGGGCGATGTTCGGCGACCGCGTCGAGTTGCGCGACGATCCGATGGAGGCGCTCGACGGGGCGGACGCCCTGGTGATCTGCACCAACTGGGATGAGTTGCTCCACCCGGACTTCGACGAGATGCGTCAGCGTATGGGCGGGCCGGTCGTCTTTGACGGCCGGAATCTCTATCGCATGGCAACCATGCGGGAACACGGGTTCACGTACTACTCCGTCGGCCGCGGCCCCCTGCTCGGCGAGCCGGCGGTGAGTGAAGCGGAAGTGGTGTGATCGAGCCCGACCCCCG